>DATNEW010000023.1 GCA_035606695.1 Gemmatimonadaceae bacterium | reverse complement strand
CCCCCCCCCCCCCCCGCGTCGTGTCACCGACGAGGCACGCCTGCCAGCTCGAGTCGGCGACGATGCGCATGTCGTTGGGCCGTTCGGCCCGGAATCGACAATGTAGTCACCAGAGACTACATTGGGAGTATGAAAACCGTTGGCATCCGAGAACTCAAGGCACAGCTGAGCCGCGTGCTTCGCGACGTCGCCGCCGGCGACGTCTACCTCGTCACGGACCGTGGCCGCGTCGTGGCGGAACTACGCAGCCCCGACGCCAGCGAGCTCGCAGTGTCGCCGGAACAACGTGCACTCGCGCGCCTCGCGACCCAGGGCGCATTGCGGCTTGCCGAGCGGGCTGCATCGGCGTATCGGCGCTCGCCGCTCAAATCGCGCGCGGGACTCGCCAAGTCGCTGATTGCGGCGGATCGCGGTGAATGACGGTCGTCTACGCCGAATCGAGCGCGGTCTTGACATGGTTGCTCGGCGAACCGGGCCAGGATGCCGTCATTCGCGTGCTGGAGTCCGCCGAGAGCACGGTCACGTCGGCCATCACAGTAGTCGAATGTGCGCGCGCGCTCGTTCGCGCACGCCACACGCGGCGTATCACCGCCGCGGATGAAACTGCGGCGCTGCGACTGCTCGACGACACGTCACAGGCGTGGAACATCCTCGATGTCACCGACGATGTGATCGCGGCGGCGTGCCGGCGGTTCCCGCACGAGCCGGTGCGCAGCCTCGACGCATTACATCTGGCGAGTGCGATGACGCTCCGTGACGCGCTTGGCGCACTGCAAGTGGTCTCGCTCGACGATCGGGTGCGGCGCAATGCGGCGGCGTTGGGGATGATGGTGGGGCCGTAACGTATTCACGTCATCCCGAGCAAGCCCGCCCCTGAGCGTAGCGAAGGGGAAGGGGAGTCGAGGGATCCCCGTCCCGACGGAGGAGTCGTGTGCAAACTCATCCTCGGCACATGTTCGGTTGCCGAGTGGTATGCCGAGGGAATACTGTATGGCCATGCCTGCTGTTAGGACGGAGTGGGCGGTCGAGATGCTCGACGAGTTGCCCGACGACGGCAACCTCTACGAGCTCGCGGACGGAAAGCGCCCCACGTACCCGTTCGATCTGACGGATCTATTGCTCGCGGTCGAAGTGCTCTCGCCGAGCAATTCGAAATACGACTATCAGGCCAAGCGGCAGCTTTACCTGAACGGCGGCGTCGCCGAGTACTGGATCATCGATGCCGAAGCGCAAACGTTCGCACGCTGGCCCGGCACGGCCGATCCCGGCGCGCTGCTGACCGAGCGAATCGAATGGCAGCCGGATGGTTTGGACACGCCGCTCGTCATCGAGCTGCCCGAGTTTTTCGAGGACGCGCTGGGCTAGCGCTCGCCGGCTGCGCGGGCGGGCGGCTGATAACTGCCGACGTCCGCCTGAAACGTTATCGCGAGTCGATTCCAACCATTGATGGTGACGATCGCCATCGTGAGATTCACCAGCTCGGCATCCGTGAAGTGTTGTCGTGCCTCATTGTACACGTCGTCCGGCACGCCGCCGTGCGAGATGTTCGTGACCGCCTCCGCGAACGCAAGCGCCGCTCGTTCGCGCGGCGTGAAGAACGGCGTCTCGCGCCACACCGCGACGGCGTACAATCGCTGCTCGGTTTCGCCTTCGGCGCGCGCATCCTTGGTGTGCATGTCCACGCAGTACGCGCAGCCATTGATGTACGACGCCCGCAACTTCACGAGCTCGATCAGTGAGCGCTCGAGTCCGGATTCCTTCACGAACTTCTCGAGCGCCAACATCGCGTGGTAGGCCTGCGGCGCCGCCTGCGCGGCGTTGAGTCGTTGCGTCATTGTCCCTTCTTCTTTGGTGATGCCGCCGGACCCTCGAGCCGCTTGAGATCCGCCAGCGCCTTCGTCGCATCGTCGATCGCGTACCCGACGGCCTTCTGTTGATCGACCGTCGGTGCGCCGCTCCATCCCTCGATGGGACCGCGCTGCGCATTCATCGCCGTGAACGCGCGATCGATGCGGGTCCGCAGGGAATCGATCGTTAGAGAATCCGCATGAAGCGACCGGACGCGAATGCGCGCCTGTCCGAGTGTCTTGCTCCAGTCGTATATGCGCATGAGGATCGCCTGCCGCGTGGCGCGATCGGCCGCTGAGAACCTCGGCAGCGGATCCGCCTCGACGGCAACTCGGCCCGTGAGCGCCATGTCGATGCCCGGCACGTTGACTCGCACGTTGTACGAGCCCGGCATGACGAGTGGTCCGACCGGTGGTCCGCCGCGTCCTCCGCCTTCGCCCTCTCCGCCGCGCGCGAAGCCCACCGGCACCGCCGCCGGCGGTCCACCTCGGCCGCCGCCGCCACGTCCACCGCGGCCGCCGGCGCCGGGCACGTTCGTCGAATCCACCGGCGAGTCATAACGAAGATTCCACACCACGCGATTCATGCCCTTCGCGGCCGGTCCTTTGAGTTCTCTGATAACCTTCCCGCTCAGGTCGGTGACCGTGACCTGTGCCGGCCCGCTCGCGGCGTCGCGTAGATTGTACTCGATCACCGCGTCCCACTCGGGATTTGGCGCGAAGTGTTCGCCCTCGCCATACCACGCTTGCGGCGTGTGCGTGCTCATGAGGCGCGCGGCGTGGATCGGGAGCATCGTGGCGGTCGCGGTGCGCGCCTCTGCGTCCAGCCAGGCGAGCGGCGATACGTCGTCGAGCACCCAGATGCCGCGCCCGTGCGTGCCGATGACGAGCGCATTGTCGCGCTGCTGAAAGATCAGATCGTTCACCGGCACCGTCGGCAGATTCGTCGCGAGCGACGTCCAGGTCGCGCCGCCGTCGTTCGAGAAGTGCACGCCGCGCGCGTGGCCGATCACCAGCACGCGCGGATTCGTCGGATGCTCGCGGATGCGGTTGACCGACGTCTCCGGCAGCCCATTCGCGAGCGAGCGCCACGTCGCGCCGTAATCCTCGCTCACGTAGACATACGGCTTGTAATCATCCATGAAGTGTCCGTCGAATGTCGCATACACGCGGCCCGCCTTGTACTTCGACGGCAGCACCGCGCTCACGTACGTCTGTTCGGGCAAGCCCGTCACGTTCTTCGTGAGATTCGTCCACGTCTTCCCGCCGTCGCGGGTGAGCTGCAGCTGGCCGTCGTCGCTGCCGGTGTAGATCACCTTCGTATCGAGCGGCGACTCGCCGATCGTCGTCAGCGAGCCATAGCTCGTCTGACCGTCGTGGCGCGAGAGCGCGTTCGGTCCGACCACCGCACCCATCATCTTCAGCGTATCGCGATTGATGTCGAGCGTGAGATCGGGGCTGATCTTCTGCCAGCTCGATCCGCGATCGGTGCTCTTGAAGAGATACTGCGCGCCCATGAACCACACGCGCGGATCATGATGCGACACGACGATCGGCGTGTCCCAATTCCAGCGATAGCCTTTGCCCGGCGGCGGAGGAGGGATCTGCGGCCTGTCGCCCGAGCCCGGACGAACCGGTTGCCGCTCGAGCGTCGTGATGTTCACCCACGCCGCGTTGCCGTTCTGGCTGGATTGCAACACGAGGTTGTCGTTCGCGGGATCGAAGTGCGCGTGAAAGCCGTCGCCGCCGCCGATGTTCCACGCATCCCGGTCCGCGATCCCGTTGCGATCCCGCACCGCGCTCGGGGTGCACCACACGCCGTTGTCCTGGAGTCCGCCGCACACGCGAAACGGCACGCTGTTGTCGACGTCGACCTCGTAGAACTGGCCGATCGGCATGTTGCGGCGGAAATCCCACGTCGTGCCGCGATCCCACGAGATCGACACGCCGCCGTCGCCGGCGATGATCATGTGGTTACCGTCCGCCGGGTCGATCCACAGCGCATGATCCTCGCCGTGAACGTTACTGAAAAGCTCCGTGAACGCGTGTCCGCCGTCATTAGAGATGTAGAAACCGCGATTCGAGCCGAGCGTGTACACTCGGGCTTTGTCGGTGGGGTCGATGCGGATCTGCGAGAAATAGTTAGGTCGCGTGTTGAGGGACGACGTCCTGGTCCACGTGGCCCCGGCGTCGGTAGTGGCGTAAATGCCTTGCTCGCCGGCGCGAGCTTCGATCGTGGCGTACACGATGCGCGGGTCGGTCGCGTAGATCGCGAGCGCGATACGACCCTTGTCGTCCGACGGCAGCCCGGTCGTGAGCTTCGTCCAGTGCGCGCCGGCGTCCGTCGTCTTGTAGATCCCCGAGCCCGGTCCGCCACCGTTGAATCCCCAGGTACGCCGCTCTCGCTGATAGGTCGACGCATACAACGTTCGCGGATCGGCGGGATCGATCACGAGGTCGTTCGCGCCGGTGTTCTCGTCGACGAACAGCACCTTGCTCCACGTCCGCCCGCCATCAGAAGTCTTGAATACGCCACGCTCGGCATTCGGTCCCCAAAGGTGTCCCTGCGCCGCGACGTAGACGATGTTCGGATCCGTCGGATCGACGACGATGCGGCCGATGGACTTCGTGTCGCGCAGCCCGACGTTCGCCCATGTCTTGCCGCCGTCGGTGCTCTTGTAGACTCCGTCGCCCCAGCTGGAGCTCTGGCGGGTGTTCGCCTCGCCCGTGCCGGCAAAGACGGTCTGTGGCGATGAGGGGGCAACCGCGATCGCGCCGATGGACATCATCGCGTCGACCTTGTCGAAGACAGGCTGAAACGACACGCCGTTATTCGAGCTCTTGAATACTCCGCCGCTGGCGGTGGCGATGTAGATCGCATCGGGCTCGCCGGCGACGCGCGCGACCGCGATGTCGTCGATGCGTCCGCCGGTGTTCACCGGACCGATCGAGCGCCAGGTGACGGGAAATTGTGCCGTCAGAGAGAGCGGGGCCGCGAGGAGAATGGCCAGCGCGGTGCGAAGATGTCTGAGCATAGGCCACGGAAAAAGTCGGACGTACACGGACCGTCACGGAGACGGCGTCAACTGCAGTTGGTTTACGGATCTGGTCGGACGTGGTCTGATCTTGTCGTAGTTCGTTGCTTGTGTTGCACTAAATTTTCTAGGCGGGCAGACCTTTCCCTCTCGTCTCAATCGCCAGCGGCACGACCAGCACGCCCAGGCCAAACACTACCCCCGTCCACGCCACCGGCACTCCCAACGTCCCCATCCTCAACACCATCCCCGCGAGCAAAAAGTTGACGCCGGCTCCAACAAATCGCCCGACAGACGTCGTGAACGCAAACGCCGTCGCTCTCACCCGCGTGTCGTACTGCTCCGGCAACCACAAGCTGAACGCCGCGAAGTTCCCGCCGGCGAATCCCATGAAGAACAGAATCACGATGAACGGAACCAGTCCATGCTCCAGATAGAACGCCCAGCCGAACGCCAGCGGAATCGTGATCATCATCCCCACGAAGTACAATGCCAGCGTCAGCCTCCGCCCCCACCGCTCGGCCACCACCGGCAGGCAGATGCAGCCGAGTATCGTACCGACCGACAGGACGCCGGTGCCGACCGAGACCATTTTCGCCGCGCCGGCCGCCGTCATACCCGCCTTCTTCGCCAGCGTCACGATCGCCGTCGGCTCATAGACGGCGCCGGCCCACAGTCCGATGATCGCCACCGTCAGCAGCGCCGCATTGACCATAGTTCGCCGCCTATACTCGGCCCCGAAGATCTCGCGCAGTGGATGCGCGCGCTTGGCTTCGGTCTCGTGCGCCTTCCAGCGCGGCGATTCGCGGATATTAGAAAACGTGTATAATGAGACTATGACAGGCACGAAACCGCACAGGAACATCGCGCGCCAGCCGAAATGCGCGCCGACGGTGTAGTTGAGCGCGGCCGCGACGAAGAAGCCGAAGTAGTAGCCCGTCTGGAGATAGCCGGCGCCCATCGCACGCCGGTCCTCCGGCCACGCTTCGGCGACATAGGTTCCGGCCATCGACCATTCGCCGCCCACGCCGACACCGGCGAAAAAACGGAAGATGCCGAGTTGCCAGACGTTCGTCGAAAATGCGGCGAGGCCGGTGAAGATCGCGTACATCAGGATCGTCGCGGCGAGCGAGCGCGTGCGGCCGAACTTGTCGGCGATCGGTCCCCACACGAACGACGAACCCCAGCCTGCCAGAAACACCGCGAACAGAATCGAGCCGACGAACCCGATGTTCGCGGGCGACGCCGTCATGCCTGAACGCGGCAGCAATTCCGTCAACGCGGGTGCGAGAACCAGCGCGTAGATCACCGAATCCATGCCGTCGAGGAGCCAACCGCCCCATGCTGCCCAGAAGCCGGCGATCTGCTGGCGATTCAACGGCGTGCGGGCCCCGCCGCTCAGGATGACGTCCGCGGCAAGAGATGCTTCTGCACTTTGCCCAGCGCCGTCCGCGGCAGCGTCTCCAGACGCACGAAGCGGCGTGGCACCTTGAACGACGCGAGTTGTGTCCGGCATAGTCGTTCGAGCTCCGTCAAGTCGAGTGTGTCGTCGGCGCAGACGTACGCAATCGGAACTTCGCCGCGGACGTCGTCGGGCATGCCGACCACCGTTGCCTCGCGCACGCGCGGATCCTCGACCAATAATTCTTCTATCTCGCGAGGATAAATGTTGAAGCCGCCGCTGATGATGAGATCACCCTTGCGGCCGCGGAGCGTGTAGTAGCCGTCCGCCGTGCGGGTGCCGAGATCGCCGGTGCGAAACCAGCCATCGTGAAACGCCGCCGCGGTTGCGTCCGGACGCCGCCAATATCCGGAGAAGAGATGCGGCGACCGAATTTCGACTTCGCCAACCTCGTCGACGCCGAGCACGCTTCCATCTTCGCCGACGAGTCGCGCCGAGACGCCGGGCAGCGGCGTGCCGACGGAACCTGCACGACGTTCGCCGTCGTACGGATTGCTGACGATCATCAACGCCTCGCTCATCCCGTAACGCTCGACGATCGTGTGGCCGAAGCGCGCGCGAAATGCCTCGTGGACGTGCGCCGGCAGTGGCGCCGAGCCCGATACGAACAGACGGGCATCGCTCGCGATTGCCGCGGCTTGCGCGTCGGAGACGCATCGCTCGTCGAGCAATCGCACATAGATCGTCGGCACGCCAAAGACGACCGTCGGCTTGAACTCGGCGAGCAGAGCCGGTGTCGTGTGGTGATCGAAGCGCTCGAGCAATCGCATTCGGCAGCCGCTGATCAGCCAGCAGTGCAGACCGTTGCCGAGTCCGTGGACGTGAAAGAGCGGCAGCATCGCGACGTAGCGATCGGCTTCCGAGAAGCGCCACACCGTCGCGAGCGTGATGCCATTCGACGCGAGATTGTTGTGCGTCAGCACCGCGCCCTTCGCGGTGCCGGTCGTGCCCGATGTGTAGATGATGAGCGCCGGGTCGTCGCCGTCGATTGAAACGTCGGGGTGTGTCGCGGCGCGCATCCCCGCGCCGTCAGCGACGTCGTCGAGATACCAGATCGGCGCATCGCTCGGATACACCGCGTCCGAATCGCGTCGCACGATCACGCCCTTGGGTTCGGAGTCGGCGATGATGTGCCGCAGCTCGCGCTCGCGATACAACACGTTGATCGGCACGAGCACGATGCCGAGCCGCGTGCAGGCGAGGAAGATGTCGATGAACTCGACGGAATTCGGCAGATGGATGCACAGCCGATCGCCCTTCTCGAGCCCGCGCACCGTAAGTTCGTGCGCCATGCGGCTCGCGCGGGCGTCGAGCTCGCCGAAGGTGAGCGACGCGATCGAGCCATCGCCGGTCGCGTACTCCAATCCGACGCGGTCGGCCCGGCTGCGAAACGAGAAGGTGAAAAGTTCAGTGAGGTGCATCGGAGCCAAATTGCAGCTCGGCGGCGGGTCGTGCAACGCGTGCGAGCCGCTCCGCTTATTGTCATCCCGAGCGAAGGCGCGCAGCGGCTCCGCTTATTGTCATCCCGAGCGAAGGCGCGCAGCGCCGCAGTCGAGGGACCCCCGTCCCGGCGGAGGAGCTCTGACCAGCGCTCCGCTGAGCAAGGAGTCCTTCCCCGTCGCTTCGCCTAGGGTCAGGATGACAAAACGGTGCGCTCGAGGTGCCCAACTGGCTTATTCTTCACGTCATGCGGTCCCGTCACAGTTCTGCCGCATCCGCCCCCCTCATGCTGGAGCCGAGCGCCCACGCGTCCGGCCGGCGCGCGTTGGCCGACGCCGCGTGGTCCGACGCGCGACGACATCTCGAGACGGCGCTCGCGACCCGCGAATCCGCCGACGTCCTCGAGGATCTCGCGCTGGCCGCCTGGTGGCTCGACGATTCGAAGCTCGTCTTCGACTCACGCGAGCGCGCCTATTCACTCTATCGCGCCGCCGGCGATGCACTCGGCGCCGCGCGCGTCGCGATCTGGCTCGTCTGGGATTCGCTCGCGTTTCGCGGCGACTTCGCGGTCGCATCGGGCTGGCTCGAGCGCGCCCGATCGCTGCTCGCCGAGCACCAACGCAGCGTGGAGTATGGCTGGCTGCTCATTCGTGAAGGCGAAGTCGCGCTTTTTCGCGGGCACGATCCCAACGACGCAATCCGCCACGCGACCGCCGCCGCGCACCTCGGCCGTGAGCTGAGCGATCCAGGTGTCGAGTTCACCGCGCTTGCGCTCGAGGGATTGGCGCGCGTCAACATCGGTGACATATCCGGCGGTATGCGCCGGCTCGACGAAGCGACGATTGCCGCCACCGCGGGCGAGATGAGAGAGCTGCACGCCGTCGGTGTGGTGTGCTGCTGGCAAATCTTCGCGTGTGAACGCGTGCGCGACTACGATCGCGCCGCGCAGTGGTGCGCGCGGGTGCAGGAGTTCGCGCGGCGCTGGGGATCGAGCCCGCTCACGGCGACCTGTCGCACACAGTACGCGGGCGTGCTGATCTGGAGCGGCGAGTGGGCCGCCGCCGAGGACGAATTGACCGCGGCCGCGCGCGAGTTCGAGCGCGGGCAGCGTCCGTCGCTCGCCGCGCCGGCGTTTGCGCGACTTGGTGAGTTGCGACTGCGGCAAGGGAAACTCGACGAAGCCAAGCGGCTGTTCGAGCAGGCAGGCTCCGTCACGGCGGCGCGGATCGGCCTGGCCGAGGTGATGGTGGAGCAGGGCAACCCCGCCGAGGCCGTCGCGCTGCTCGAGCAATTGCTGAAACACCTCGGCGCCGTCGAATCGACGTTGCGGGCGACCGCCCTGGAAGTGTTGGTGCGTGCGTACGCCACGCTCGGGCAGACGGAAAACGCCGCGCCGTTCCTGGAGGAGCTCGAGCATATTGCGGAGCAGGCCGCCACCGATCCGCTGCGTGCGTCCGCCCTCGCGGCGCGCGCGGTCCTTCTGCGTGCGTTCGGCGAGCTGTCGCATTCAGAGAATTGTTATGAGCGCGCGATCGATCTCTTCGCGCGGAGCGGTGCGCCGTTCGAGACCGCGCGAGCGCGCGCGGGGCTCGCGGAGTTGTATGTATCGACGGGCCGCGAGGAATCCGCCGAGCGCGAGGCGCGCTTGGCGGCGGGTGCGTTCGAGGCGCTCGGGGCCGCTCGTGAGGCGAGCCGTGCGCAGGCGTTGTTGGAGTCGCTCGATGAAGCGCCGGTGAAAGGCAGGGCGGGGCTAACCGAACGCCAGATCGAGATCCTCCGTCTCGTCGCGAAGGGCATGAGCAACGGCGACATCGCCGCAAGACTGTCGCTGAGCGAGCACACGGTGAAGCGGCACGTTGCCAATTTGCTCATGAGGCTCGCGCTGCACTCGCGTGCCGCCGCTGCGGCCTACGCCGCCAAAGAGGGCTTGCTGTAGCGAGTGTACATGGCTCGAACGAGCCATGCGCGAGGATGTGGTGTTGTGGCTCGCCTGGGCGAAGCGCCCGCCTGCGACGACGCGTATCCTGCCTCGACCCGGGCGCTGTTGCCCACCACCGACCGAACTTTCTGGAGGCAGAACGTATGCGTATCCTCCGCATCACCGGCGTGTTGCTCGTCGCTCTGTGTGCATACACGGCGCGCGCCGCCGCGCAGTCCCCCGATCTCAAGTGGGGCCCGGCGCCCGCGATCTTCCCAGCCGGGGCGCGCATGGCCGTGCTCTCGGGCGATCCGAGCAAGAGCGAACTGTTCACCGTTCGTCTGGACATGCCCGACGGCTACACCATCGCGCCGCACTGGCACCCGACCGACGAGCATGTGACCGTCATTCGCGGCACGTTCCTCGTGGGCATGGGGGACAAGTTCGATCTCGGGAAGACGATGGCGTTACCGGCCGGCGGGTTCGTCACCGCGGGCGCGCGGATGAATCATTTCGCGCGGGCGAAGGGGCACACGATCGTGCAGGTGCATGCGATGGGGCCGTTCGCGCTCACGTACGTGAATCCTTCCGACGATCCCACGAAGAAGCTCGCGAAGCACTAGCATCGCCTCGCGAACAACTGCGACCACGGACTCAGGCGAACAACTGTGGATCAGTTGGAAGAAGCGTCAAAAATCAGTCAACGGCTGTTGACTGCAGTTCACGCCGTCTCCAACTGATCCGCTGTGGTCAGACTTATTCCGTGGTCGCTTTTTTTTTAGTTTCTTCCTGTGAGCTCGTTCGCGATTCGGTCTCCGCTGTACAACTTTCGCAGTGCCTCCACGATCGCCCTCGAGCTCACGCTCACCGACCTCGCGACATCATCTGTATAGATGAACCGGTTCGGCAGCGACTCGATGTTTCCGTCGAAGATGAGCCCGACGACTTCCGCATTCCTGTTGATCACCGGACTCCCCGAATTGCCTCCGATGATGTCGTTCGTCGAGACGAAATCCATCGGTGTCGTGAGATCGAGCTTGTCGCGTCCGTTCTTCCACCTGTCGGGCAGGTTGAACGGCGGCTTGTTATCGAAATCATTCGAGCGATCGTAGAGGCCGAACATCGTCGTCTTGTAGGGCGCCTCCGTGCCGTTGTACGGATAGCCTTCGACGAGGCCGTCGGTGATCCGGAGCGTGAACGTCGCATCCGGCGGCAGCGATGTACCGTATGCCGCGAAGATCGCCTGACCAATCTTTTCCGCGTTGGCCGACACGATCGCATCGAGCTTCGCTTGACGCTCCGCGAGCTTGCGGTTGGTCGGCTCGATGAGACGCGCGAGTTTGATCAGCGGATCGTTCGAGCTGGCGACCGCTGCCGAGCCGCCGTTGACGAGCGCCGCGCGCGTCGCCGGATTCGTCAGTGTCGTGTGCGCCACGAACGCCTCTGCGGCGCGCTCCGGATCTCCGTTGCCCATGTTCAGCGCGTATGACATGGCCGGATCGGTCGGCGGCAGCGCTTCTTTCCATGCCGCGAACGTCGCGGCGAGCACGCGGCGCTCGAATCCGGTATCGATCGGCGTCATGAGAGCTTGCTGCCGAATTCGCGCGAGGCCGGCGCCGCGATACTGCATCAGTCGCAGCGAGTCCGCGAGTGAGCCCTGCATCGGCAGGCGCACGATCCCGCCGGCGAGATTGAGCAGGGTCGATCCGCCGCCGAAGCTTTGCCACTGCAGGTTCTTCGCGAACGATGCCTCCTCCTTCAACGCGTTCGCGATCGCATCCCAGGCGCCGCCGTACTTGGCGCGCAGCGCCGGATCGGCGTTGATGCGCGCGCGGAAATCGCGCTCGAACGCCCGCTTGCGCGCCATGATCGACGAATCGAGCAATCCGGCGCGATAGCCCGTGACCGCCTTTTTAGAGTTCGCGTATGAGAAGATCGCGTTCTGATACATCCGCGCCGCGTTCGGCGACTGCGCGGACATCGTACGCCAGATATCGAGGAGACGGTCGTACGTCGCGAGGCTGTACGGATAGGTGACGTCGCGCAGGTAATCCATCTGCGCAACGGTGAGCAGCCGGCCCGTCGAACCGGGATTCCCGGTGACGAACACGAGATCGTTCTCGTTCGCGCCGTTCGCGCTCCACTTGAGATAGTCGTGCGGGTGCAGCGGCTGGCCGTTTTCGTACACGCGCAGGAGCGTGAGATCGAGATCGTAGCGCGGATAGGTGAAGTTGTCGGGATCGCCGCCGTAGAACGCGATGCCTTCCTCGGGCGCCATGACGAGCCTGATGTCCGTCCAGCGATGATACTTGTAGAGCGAGTACATCCCGCCCTGATAGAACGTGACGACCTCGCAGATGTCGGTCGGCTGCTGCTGACAGTCTTTTTGAATGCGGTCGATGGCCGCGTTGCGCTGCTCGACCTGTTGCGCCGCCGTCGCGGCGGTCACCGCGCGGCGAACGCGGTCGGTGACGTTGGTGATCGACTGCAGCTGGTCGGCGTACATGTTCGCGCACTTCTTCTCGTCGGTTTCGGCGCGCGCGGCGAAGCCCGTCTCGATGTAATTGCTGTCCGCCGTCGACGAGCCCGCGGTGCAATCGCGGCCGCAGTGATGATTCGTCATCACCAATCCCGCCGACGAGACGAACGATGCCGAGCATCCGGGGATGCGGATCGAGGAGAGTCGAACGTGATCGAGCCACGCCTGATCGGGCGTGAAGTTGTAGCGCGCTTTCCAGTACGCGAGCGGCGGCGACTCGAACGTCCACATCGTGCCGAACTCTTTCACCCAGCCCGCGGGTTGGGTGTCGCGCGGCGCCATTCGTGTTGTCGCGGGGCGCCGAGCCTGCGCGATGGTGCGCTGTGTAGGCGAAGTCAGCGCCAGGGCGATGAGCGTAACGAGCAAGAGACGCATGCGGCTGTCCTCGATGCTAGGTTCTTGTAAGGAAACTAGCATGTCGGCCTTTTGTGTCATCCCGAGCGAGCGGAGCGAGTCGGGGGGACCCCCGTCCCGGCGGAAGGGCCGTATGCAGCGCTCCGCCAAGAAGGGGATCCCTCGACTACGGCGCTCCGCGCCTTCGCTCGGGATGACAACCGAAACGGACCTACCGAGCTCCGCCGTTATTCCCCGTGCTGCCCCAGCAGCATCGAGATGTACCGCTCCATCCGCTCCTTGCCCATCGCGGTCTTCGCGCTCGCCAGATACCCGGCATAAATCGCGTCCCAATGCCCGGCCGCCTCGAGCGCCGCGCGATCCCATCGCGCGCTGTCGTGCGCCTTTTGCGCCGCCTGGAATTCCGGAATCAACGCGCGAATCGAATCGCGCTGCGCCACGAGAATCGGCCGCACGTCGGGGCGCTGCTCGAGATTCCGAAAGATCGCTGTCGTGTCCGTCACTTCAGCGAGTGCGAGCCCAGCCTTCCGGACGCGCATGCTGAACGCCGCATCGTGCATGCGCAATGAATCCGGCGCATCGAGTCCCGCCGCCCAGAACGGAAGATTCGGATTCGTACCCGCGAACGGACCATCAGGCGACGGCACGAACCACACGTGCAGCATCACGAGCCGCTGTCCCGGCGGCGCGAGATCCGGATGCTCATGCCAACCCGGCGCACCGTCGAACAACTTCGGCGGCGACGAATCGTTCACCGCGGTCATGTACGCGAACGCCGCACCGACGAGCGAATCTTTTCCGGCGATGCGCGAGAACATCACGTTGCTCGGGTCGCCGAGCGTGCTTTGTTCGCTCTTGACCATGCGGTTCATCGCGACGTAGTGCACGCCCATCGTCGGAATCCAGCCGAACACCGGGCGAAAGCCCGCGGCGGTCGCGGCCGTGGGCGCCGCGAGTCGCGCCGCGGCTAACGCGACGCTGTCGATCTGCCGCTTCGCCGTCGCGCTGAGCGGCGCATTCGAGTGGTGATGCATGTCCATGCCCGGCATGTCTGGATGCTGAGCGGACAGCGGCGTCGCGAGGGCCGACGCTACGAAAACCGTGCAGAGTACGTTGCGCATGAGGAAGGGGTTGTCTGCATATACTATATATCCGCGTTCCACCCTTTACCACGGCGGTCGCTCTCATGTTCCTTGTCATCGCCTGCATTCTCTTCGTCCTGTGGCTGCTTGCCGTCGTCGCGTTCCGCATGACGAAGGGCATCATCCATCTCGTGCTACTGATCGCGATCATCGCGGTCGTCATTCACTTCGTCCGCGGCCGGCATTGATGCGCCGTCCAGATCTGGTCAGACGATGTCTGACGTTGTCGTTGTCAGGGTTATTGTCGCGCGGTAGTGGCTTCGTGTTCGTCGTCGCACTAGCCGCGTGCACCCGGGCGACACCGGCACCGACTCCTTCGGCGCGGACGATCGGCTCCGCCGTGGTCCCGATCCCACAGACCGTAGACATCGCAAGCCGGGACAGCTTCCTCGTCACCCCGCGCACCGTCGTCTACATCGACGCAAACGCGAGTCCCGAGATCCAGGCGATCGGCGACTACACCGCCAACCTCCTGGCAAGCCGCGCCGGCGCGACAGCGCAGCGCCTTTCAACCGCCAACGCCCCCGACTCGAGCGTCACGCTCTCCCTCGACGCTTCACGCACGAGTCTCGGTGCCGAGGGATACGAGCTCACCGCGACGCGCACTGGCGTTCACATCGTCGCCGCACAACCGGCCGGCGTGTTCTACGGCGTGCAAACGCTGCGACAGTTGCTGCCGGTTTCCGTCGAGCATCAGGCATCGTATACGCGACGCCTGATCATGCCCGCCGCGCACGTCGTCGACGTTCCGCGCTTCGCGTGGCGCGGCGGCATGCTCGACGTCTCGCGACATTTTCTCCCGGCCGCCGACGTCAAGCGATTCGTCGATCTCTACGCGCTCTACAAGTTGAATCGCCTGCACCTGCATCTCTCCGACGACCAGGGCTGGCGCATCGAGATCAAGAGCTGGCCGCGGCTCACGGAGTTGAGCGGCCACACCGCGATCGGCGACGAACCCGCGGGTTTCTACACGCAAGCCGAGTACGCGGACATCGTGGCGTACGCGCGGTCGCGATACATCACCGTCGTCCCCGAGATCGACATGCCGGGCCACATCAACTCGGCACTGCTCGCCTATCCCGATCTCAAGTGCGATCGCGTCGCACCGCCGCCGTTCACGCGCGTCGGCGGCCCGCCGAACTCGCTGTGCGTGACGCGCGACAGCATCTACGGCTTCGTCGCCGACGTCGTGCGCGAGATCTCTTCTGCCGCGCCAACGCCGTATTTCCATATCGGCGGCGACGAAGTCCGCGGGATGTCGAAGGAGGATTACGCATCATTCGTCACGCACGTACAGCAAATCGTGACGAGCATCGGACCGCGCATGGTCGGCTGGGGCGAGATCGCGCCGGTGAACATCTCGCCGACGACGATCGTGCAGCACTGGACGAATGATTCCGTCGTCGTACATGCGCGGCGGGGCGGACAGATCATCATGTCCCCCGGGCCGCACGCGTACCTCGACATGAAGTACGACAGCAGCTCGTCGCTCGGGCTGCAGTGGGCAGGGCTCATCAACTTGCAGCGCGCCTACGATTGGGATCCGGCGACGCTCGTGCCTGGCGTCGCCGAGTCGTCGGTGCTTGGCGTGGAAGGTCCGTTGTGGGCGGAAACATTGTTGACGCGCCAGGACTATGAGTACATGGCGTTCCCGAGGCTGGCCGCGCTGGCCGAGCTGGGGTGGTCGCCGGCGAGCAAGTTGAATTGGAATGATTTCCGCGCGCGCATGGCGGTGCAGGGTGCGCGGCTGGCGGCGATGGGCGTCAACTTCGCGCGGGTGCCGGGGGTGGATTGGAAGTGGTGAAAAGCGATCGACTTCCCTTCGCTACGCTCAGGGTCGCTCGGGATGACAAACGTGCCGCGCCCCCGCTCAGTGACAATTAGAGGACACGGAATATGGATCATCTAATTCAAGATATCAAATACTCCCTGCGCCTCTTCCGGCAGCAGCGCGGCTTCACGTTCGCGGCCGTCGCCGCGTTGGCGCTCGGCATCGGCGCCACGACCGCGGTCTTCACCGTCGTCGATGCCGTGCTCCTCAGGCCATTTCCGTTCCCCGATCCCGATCGGATCGTGATCTTCGAGAACTCCAGTCCGCGCGGCAACGGGACGGCATCATCGCCCGCCAAGTTCGTGCACTACGAGCGGCAGACCGACGTCGTGCAGGACATCGCCGCGTTTCGTACCGGTCTCGCGAACTACACCGGCGGCGACGTTCCTGAACAACTGCGTGCGGGTCAGGTGAGCGCGAATTACTTCCGCCTGTTTGGCGCGACACCCGTTGTCGGTCGCACATTTTCGCCGGATGAAGACAAGCCGAACGGACCACACGTCGCGGTGTTGTCGTACGGGTGGTGGGTGCGCCGCTTCGCGTCCGATCCGGGCATCGTCGGCAAAACGATCTCACTCAGTGGCGAACCGTACACCGTCATCGGGGTGATCGGCAAAGGCTTCGACCCTTCGGATTTCGGCGAGCAGTCCGACGTATGGACGCCGTTCCAGCTCGATCCGAACTCGACGGATCAAGGCCACTACTTCACGACCGCCGGCCGCCTCAAGCCGGGTGTCTCGCTCGTCCAGGCGCAGGGACGCGTGAAGGCGTCGGCCGCTGATTTCCGCCAGCGCTTTCCAGACGCGCTGGACAAAAATGAGGGATTCACCGTCGAAACATTGCAGCAGATCTTCGTGCGCGGGTCGAAGACGCTGCTCACCGTACTGCTCGCCGCGGTCGGCGGCGTCTTGCTCATCGCGTGCGCGAACGTCGCCAATCTGCTCCTCGTTCGCTCGACGGTACGCAAGCGCGAGATGGTCATTCGCGCGGCGATCGGCGCCGACCGCCGGCGCATCGTCGCGCAGCTCATGACCGAGAGTGTGCTGCTCGCCATCTTCGGCGGCGCGGTCGGATTACTCCTCGGTGTCATGGGTATTCGCTGGCTGCTGTCGATCAACACTGCAGGCTTGCCGCGATTGGGCGACAACGGCGCGCTCGTTCATCTGGATTGGCGCGTACTCGCGTTCACGAGCGCGGTATCGATCGGCACCGGATTGCTCTTCGGTGTCGTGCCCGCGCTGCACGCGTCGCGCGCCGATCTCGTCGGTGCGTTGCGCGAAGGCGGCGGTGCCGCGGGCGGCGCTCGCAACAACGGGCTTCGCTCGACGCTCGTTGTCCTCGAGATCGCGTTGGCGCTGGCGCTCGTGATTGGATCGGCGCTGCTCATCCGCACGTCGCTCGCGCTGCGTGCCGTGCCGTCGGGCCTCGACGTCACCAACGTGCTGACGATGCGCATGGCGTTCACCGGAAAACAATACGAGTCGGCGACCGCCGTCGATCAGGCCATTCGCGACGGCGTCGAACGGCTGCGCGCGATTCCCGGCGTCTTGAGCGCGAGTGCCTCGTGCTGCCTGCCGTTCGAAGGCGGCTATGGATTGCCGTTCAAGGTCGTCGGCCGCCCGCTCGACAACGGGCCGTGGCATGGCAACGCTGAATGGGTGACGGTGTCGCCAGGCTACTTCGACGTGTTCAAGATTCCCGTACTCAAGGGCCGAGCGTTCACGGATCAGGATACGAAGGGAACGACGCCGGTGATCATGATCAACGAAGCGATGGCCAAGCAGTATTGGAAGAAAGGCAATCCGCTCGACGATCGGCTCGTCGCGGGCCGCGGCATCATGAAGGAGTTCGCCGATGAGCCGGATCGCCAGATCATCGGCGTCGTCGCCGACAGTCGCGACGACGGGTTGAATCAGGATCCGAGCCCGAAGATGTTCACCGTGCAGGCGCAGACGACCGACGGTGTGAACGCGCTCAACATGCGCCTCTCGGCCCAGGCGTGGGTGATTCGCACGAAGGTGCCGCCCATGTCGCTCAACGCGGCGATCCAGGCGCAGCTTCGCCAGGCGACGGGCCTCCCGGTCTCCGACGTGAGGACGATGGAGCAGGTGGTGTCGACGTCGACGTCACGCACCCGTTTTAATACAATCCTCATGGCGATCTTCGCGAGCTCGGCGCTGGTGCTGGCGGCGATCGGCATTTATGGCGTCATGGCGTACGCGGTACAGCAGCGTACGCGCGAGATCGGTGTCCGCCTCGCCCTCGGCGCGGAGCCGAGCGCGGTGAGGACGATGGTGGTGTTTCAGGGCATGCGTCTCGCGGCCGTTGGTTTGGTGCTCGGCATTCTCGGCGCGCTCATGTTGTCGCGGTACATGAGCAGTCTGTTATTCGGCGTACAGGCGCACGATCCGTTGGTGTTTGTGGGCGTGCCGGTGTTGCTGGCGATCGTGGCGCTGGTGGCCGTGTGGGTGCCGGCGGGGCGGGCGAGTCGGATCGATCCGTTGGGGGCTCTCCGGTCGACTTGACGAAATCTGACTGGTGCTAAACAGCGCTATCACCACGACAAGAACAGACAAAATCTGACCAGATCTGGACGGCCTTGCAGCGTCCGGGCGCGATAACGGTGGTCGTCTCAACAGATCTTGTCAGATGTTGTCAGATCTGGTCGTAGCGCGATTTGTGTTCCGACACCGAGATCTTTACTCGGATCTTGTCGAGCCCAACAGCCGGGAATCTCAGAGGGCCCTATAGTATTTCAAGATGTCGCTCATCTGACCCGAGGAACAACCAACCATGCCCACGACCACCGCCAACGCATCCACCGTCACCGTTCGCTCACCGGACAAACCGAAGAACGACGCTCCGCTGCGCGTAACCAGTAGTTCGTTCACCGAAGGCGGCGACATTCCGCTCGACTTCGTCTTCACCGGGTGCGGCGGCAAGAACAAATCGCCGCAACTCGCCTGGAGCGGAGCACCCGAGGGAACCAAGAGCTACGCGATCACGTGCTTCGATCCCGATGCGCCCACCGGCTCGGGCTTCTGGCACTGGGTCGCGTTCGATATTCCAGGCAACGTCACGTCGATCGATTCCAGCGACGGCAAAGACGCGCCGAAGGGCGGTAAGAGCGCCACGTCGGACTACGGTATGACCGGCTACGGCGGTCCATGTCCTCCGAAGGGCGACGGCAAGCATCGCTACATCTTCACGGTGTACGCGCTCGACGTCGACAAGGTCGACGGCGCCGGCGACAAGGCGCACGGCGCGACGTTGATCTTCATGATGCGCGGGCACGTGCTGGCGACAGGAAAGCTCGAGGCGAAGTTCGGGCACTAGCTGTCATTCCGAGCGCATGCGAGGAATCTGGCGTCCGGACCGAGTGACAGGTCTCTCTATCGGGATGCTAGATCCCTCGCTCCGCTCGGGATGACGCTCTTTCGCCCACACGCCCACACGCCCGCTACTTCACAACCGGCAACTCCACAAAACTCGCCTGCCCCGCCGTGTGATACACGCGCATCGTCGCCTTCTGATAGTCGCCCGGCTTCGCCCAGAAAATATTCGGCACGAACGTCTGCGGATTGCGATCGTAGAGCGGGAACCAGCTCGACTGCACCTGCACCATGATGCGATGCCCCGGCAGGAACACGTGGTCCGCGTTCGGCAGCGCGAAGCGATACGTGAGCGGCACGTTCGGCGCGATCGCCTTCGGCGTCTCGAAGCTCTCGCGATAGCGGCCGCGGAAGATGTCCATCGCGATCGGCAGTTGATATCCGCCCATCGCCGGCTGCCCCGCGACCTCGTCGGGATACACGTCGATCAACTTCACGACCCAGTCGGCATCAGTGCCTGTCGTCGACGCAATCAGATTCGCGATCGGCGGTCCCGCGATGTGCACCGGCTGCGTGAGCACGTCTGACTCGAACGCCAGCACATCCGGCCGGCCCGACTGCTCGCGCTGATCGTCGACGAGCCACTCGGGCCACGTGAGCGGCAAATCATATCCGATCGGCTGCGCCGGACGCCGACGGAAGGGAACCGGCTTCGCGGGATCGGACACGTACTCGTCGAACGCCGCGCCGCCCGAAGGCGAGTTGAAGCCCACTTTCAGTCCCGGCTCGAGATATAACGGCGTCGGCTTCGATTCCGGCGGCGGCCACGCGTTCATTCGCCGCCACTCGTTCGTGCCGGTCTCGAACACCGTGACGGGTGCCACGTTCGCCCTCGGCGCGTTGTTCTGTAAATACTGATTCAAAAATGGTAACAACATGTCCCGCATGAACGTGCGCGAAGTGTTGCTGTCCCACCGCAGCGCCCCCAGCGTGCTCCCGTCGTCGATCTCCTGGCCGTGATGCCACGGACCCATGACCAGAAACACCTTGTCGTTGTTCACGTCCTTGGGCTCGATCGCCCGATACACCGCCTGCGCGCCGTAAATGTCTTCCTGATCCCACAGGCTGTGCACGATCATCACCGGCACGCTCAGCGGCAGACGCCCGAGGATCTTGTCCATGGCTTGTTCCTGCCACCACGAATCGTACGACGGATGCTCCAGCACCTTCTTCCAGAAGCCCACCTGCTCGAGCCCGCGCTCGCGACCCAGCTCGCCCGCCGAACCCGCGCGCATGAAGACGTCCCAGTCGTCGAAGGCGGTGGTCCACCACTTCGCGCTGTTGTCGCGCATCGCCTCCTGCTCGTAGATGTACGGCATGTTCTGTTCGCGGAACGCGCCGTTGTGGAACCAGTCGTCGCCCATCCAGCCGTCGACCATCGGGTTCATCGGGATCGACACCTTGAGCGCCGGGTGCGGGTTGATGATCGCCATCAACGGCTCGAACCCGTCATATGAGATCCCTAATTCCCCCACCCGGCCGTTCGACTCCGGAACGTTCTTGACCAGCCAGTCGATCGAGTCGTAGGTGTCCGTCGATTCATCCACCTTGGTCGGATTGAGCGGCCCGACCAATGGGCGATTCATCACGAAGTCGCCCTCGGAGCCGTACTTGCCGCGAACGTCCTGCACGACGCGGATGTACCCGCCGCCGATGATGACGTCGACCGCGTTGTCGTAGCCTTGCAGACTCGACGCGAGATGCGCGCTCTGTGTGTGCGTCGTGAGCGCGGTGGCGTCGTACGGCGTGCGCGTCAACAGAATCGGCGCGTTGCGAGCTCCCTTCGGAACCAGAATGACGGTGTGGAGCTTCACTCCGTCGCGCATCGGGATCATCACGTCGCGGCGCTCATAGTCGAACCCGGCGTTCGTCGCCTTCACGGTCGCCGGCGTCTCGCTCGGCAGGGTCGGCACTTGCGCATGAACGCCGCGAGCGGCGGTTGCGGCGGCGAGCAGCGCGGCAGCTATACGTACACTACGTACACGCATTGCGATTCCTGGCAGTTTGGATGCTTCAAAGTGGTGGCGCGGGGTGGGTCCTCGCCAGATTTCGATCATACCTGACCGTTTCGCCATGACCGCGCTCACCGACCGGCTGCACCTCCTTCATCCCATCATCCAGGCGCCCATGGGCGGCGCGAGCGCGACACCGCCCGCGCTCGTCGGCGCCGTGAGCAGCGCGCGAGCGCTCGGC
This sequence comes from Gemmatimonadaceae bacterium, assembly GCA_035606695.1. Classification (NCBI taxonomy): domain Bacteria; kingdom Pseudomonadati; phylum Gemmatimonadota; class Gemmatimonadia; order Gemmatimonadales; family Gemmatimonadaceae; species Gemmatimonadaceae bacterium. Next base: position 161,121 of record DATNEW010000023.1, on the reverse strand, counting down.
TCGATCGGCGCGGCGTACATGCCGCCCGAGCAGATCGCGCGCGAGGCGGCGGCCATTCGCGAGCTGACGCAGCGGCCATTCGCGATCAACCTCTTTGCGCCGGTCGACGCGCCGCCGCCGCCGGCGCCGAGCGAGTTGGAACCCGCCCTCAAACAGCTTTCGGTGTATCACCGCGAGCTCGGCATCGATCCGCCGACTGGGCCGACGCCGCCAACGTTCGCGTTCGAGGAGCAGCTCGTTGCCGCGCTCGCGACCGAGGCGAGCGTGTTCAGCTTCACGTTCGGGCTGCTGCCCGAGCAGGCGATGCGCGCCCTCAAATCGCGCGGCGTCTTCGTCATCGGCACCGCGACGACGGTGCAGGAAGCGATTCTCATCGAACGCAGCGGCGCCGATGCCGTGGTCGCTCAGGGCAGCGAGGCCGGCGCGCATCGGGGCACGTTCGCCGGTTCGTTCGAGTCCTCGATGATCGGTACGATGGCGCTCGTCCCGCAGATCGTGCAGGCGGCGCGCATTCCGGTGATCGCGTCGGGCGGCATCATGACCGGCCGGGGCATCGCCGCCGCGCTCGCGCTCGGCGCCGCGGCAGTGCAGATGGGCACCGCCTTTCTGACGACGCGCGAATGCGGTATCGCCGAGTCGTACAAGCGAGCGATTCTCACGGCGCCCGAGGATTCGACGCGCGTCACGCGCGCCTTCTCCGGCCGCCCGGCGCGGGGCATCGTCAATCGCGCGATGACGGAGCTCGAGGATGCCCCCGGGGCGATATTAGCATATCCTCACCAGAATTCTCTGACGCGACCGATGCGCGTCGCGGCGGCCCAGCGGGATCGCGCCGAGTTTCTGTCGTTGTGGGCGGGGCAGGGCGTACGCCTGGCGCGAAGGATCGGCGCCGCCGAGCTGATCCGGCAGCTGACGGAAGAGATGCGCTAGCCTGTCATTCCTCGCCGTCGGCTCGGGATGACAGGGGCCGCTCGGGCCGACGACCGCCACAAAACTTTCGTAGCACGGCGCTTCACGAGCACCTGATTTGCCTTTGGGTGCGTCATGTCGATTCGCATCTCCACGCTCCGGCGCGGTGCGCACCTCGCGTGCGCCGCCCTCATCATGGCTGCGTCCGCCTGCGGGTCCGGCGGCGGCAGCGGCAACAACGGCGTCGTTCCGCCAACCACGCCAACGCCGCCGTCGTCGGTGCTGTCGAGCATCAACGTCACGCTCAGCGCGGCGACGCTGCAACTCGGACAGACCGCAACGGCCACCGCAACGGGTCTGGATCAAAACGGTGCGGCTACGACATTGAGCGACGTCACCTGGGCCTCGAGCAACACCAGCGTCGCTACGGTGAGCGCGAGCGGCACGATCACCGCGACGGGCGCGGGCACCGCGGTGATCACGGCATCGTCCGGCGGCAAGACCGGCAGCGCGACGATCACCGTCATCGTCGGACCGACGATATCGGGCGTGATCATCACACTTTCCGCATCGACGGCCATTCAGGGCCAGAAGGTACAGGCCAGTGCCGCCGCGATCGACCAGACCGGCGCGACCATCCCGAGCGGCGGCGTAACGTGGTCGTCGTCGAACACGGTCGTCGCGACGATCGATTCGACCGGCGTCATTACCGCGCTCTCGCCGGGCACGACGACCATTACCGGCCGCATCGATGGTCACTCCGGACAAGCCACGTTCACGGTAACGACGGTGCCCGTCGCGAGCGTGTCGATTTCGCCGGCGAACGTGTCGCTCAATATCGGCGGCACGCAATTGATGAGCGTCACGGTTCGTGACGCGAGCGGCAACACGCTCACTGGCCGCCAGGTCACGTGGTCCAGCTCCGATCCGACGAAGGCGAGCGTGTCGCCAACAGGGACGGTGCAAGCGATAGCCGCCGGCACGACAACGATCGTCGCCACCAGTGAAGGCAAGTCCGCGTCGGCGACCGTGACCGTCACCGCGCCCGCTCCCACGCAACCTGCCACGCCGTCCTGCACGCCTGCCTCGGCGCTGCAACCGGCGCTCGGCGACGTCCGCACGTTGACCGCGGCGCAGGTCGCGGCGCTCTGCGTCAGCGGCGGCGGATCGGCGGCGGAGTTCGCGCTGATTCCGTTCAATCATTCGAGCCTCGCGTCGACGACGACGCAGATCGAGCTGTCGTCGACCGGAACGGTTGCCGTGACCGCATCGCCGAGCCTCGTGCCGTCCAGCGTACTGCGTGCGACGGGCCTTCGCCCCGCGACGATTCGCAGCGTCGAGCCGGCGTTCCGCGCGCGGGAGCTGCGCGACATCGGTTCGTTGCGCGCACGTGGCCGCATGCCGCGCGCGTTCATCACGGGCGTGCCATCGACCCCGTCGCTTGGCAGCGTCGTCTCACTCAACGCGAACGTCAGCGGCAACACCTGCAGCGATCCCAAGACTCTGCATCAGGCGCGCGTCGTCGCGGTGACGACGCACGCGATCGTGTTCCTCGACACCCAGGCGCCGGCCGGCGGTTACAGCGATGCCGAGCTCGCCGCGTTCGCGGCAACGTTCGACACGCTGGGCTTTGCGCTCGACACGACGAACTTCGGCGCGCCGACCGACATCGACGGCAACGGACGCCTTGGCATCTTCTTCACGACGGGCGTCAATCAGATTCCCGGACCGGTCGGCGGCGTGATCGGCGGTCTCTTCGCGGCGCGCGATCTCTTTCCGGCGACGACCGGCGGCTGCACCGCGAGCAACGAAGGCGAGATGTTCTACATGCCGGTGCCCGATCCGAACAGCACGATCAACGGCAACTACACGAACAAGTCATTCGTGGCGAGTCTCGTCGAGCCGACGCTCGTGCACGAGTTCCAGCATCTGATCAACGCGGGCCGGCGTATTTACGTGAACAACGCCGCTTCGCTCGAGGAAGTCTGGCTCAACGAGGGCCTTAGTCATATCGCCGAAGAGTTGTTGTACTTCCATCAGGCGGGCAACGGCCCATTGCAGAACATCGATCTCCCGCGCCTGCAATCGAGCCAGGCGCAGGTGACCGCATTCAACAATGATGAATCGCAAAACTTCGGGCGATTCAGCACGTACCTGAGCGCCACCGCGGCGAATTCGCCGTACTCGCTGATGGATGGTCTCGCCATGCGCGGCGCCATCTGGTCGCTTCTGCGCTACTCGGCCGATCAGAAGGGTGGTAATCAACGCAACACGTGGTTCGCGCTCGTCAACAGCACGACGAGTGGCGAAGCGAACTTCAACGCGGTGTTCGGCGACATCGTGACGAACACGCGCAACTGGTCGGTGGCGAATTTCCTGGATGACATCGGCTTCGCGGTGCCCGCGCAGTACACGCAGCCGAGCTGGAATTTCCGGAGCATTTATCCGGGACTGTCGACGAAGAAGTTTCCGCTCGTGACGAATCCGCTGGTTGCGGGCACGCCGGCGACGATCACGATCGTCGGCGGTGGTGCGGCGTACGTGCGCTTTGGCGTCGGCGCGGGTGCGGCCGCGAGTGTCGCGGCGACGTCGCAAGGGCAGGCGGTGCCGCCGAACATGGACTTCATGCTGGTGCGGACGAAGTGACGACGCCATGACGCCGTTCGGACGACCACGACGACGGCCGCCTTGAATCCGAGGCGGCCGTTTGTCTTGCGCGCTCGGTGACGTTCGTGCGCGTCGCGGCGTTTGGCGTCACATGAAGATGACGCTGATCCTTCCGATGTGTGTCGCGGCCGCGCTCGGCGCCGCGCACGCGCAAGCGACCGGTCCGACGTCGCGCTGGAGCGTTGGTGCGTCCGTCGGTGCTCAGAGCGTGCCCGATGCCTTTGGCTCCCGCTGCGGCAAGCCGGCGAGCGACGATTTGGCGCTGAATGCCGGCGGGATGGTGGTCTTCCGTCCGCGCGCCTGGCTCAATCTCGAGGCAAGCACGCGGTACACGAACGTGCCGCAACTGTTCGGCTGCGACTTGGTCATTCCCGCGCCGATCCCACTCGGCAACGGCGTCTTCGAGGCACGGTCCGGTCCCGATTACGATCGCGACGTGCCGGAAGACCAATTCGTCGATTCGAGGCTGCGCGTTGGCGTCGCCACGCCCCCGAGTTGGAGCAGCGAATTCGTGCGACTCATGCTCGGCGGCGGTGTGATCTGGGGCAAGCAGAGCGTTCCAGTGGGCTCGATCGCGGCGGCATTCGGAACGCGCGGCGAGCGTCACCGCTTCTACGTCGAGCTCGAGGAGTCCGCGTCACGCGTGCGCGCGCTGGAAACGATCAATCGTTTTCGCCAGGATTCGACGGGCGAAACACCCATCAGCTCGACGCACGTCTATTCGATCGCGCACCCGCACTGGACCGAATTCCGCTTCGTCTTCGAGCAGACGATTCGTTGAACGTTATGACGCGGACGTATTGCGCGCCAACCGCAGCTCCAGGTGCCGCTTGACGTCCGGCCACTCGCTTTTGAGAATGCTGAACATCACCGAGTCTCGCACCGTGCCGTCGCGCCGCGCTTGATGATGGCGCAGGACGCCGTCCATCTTCGCGCCAAGTCCCGCGATCGCGCGTTGTGAACGGAAATTGAAATTGTCGGTGCGAAGCCCCACCATCGCGCAGCCGAGCGTATCGAAGGCGTGCGCGAGCAGGAGCAGCTTGCAGGTCGTGTTCACGCGGCTGCGCTGCCAGCGTTGCGCGTACCATGTCCAGCCGATTTCGACGCGATCGACCGGCTTCACGATATCGTGATACCGCGTCGTGCCGATGATCTCGTTGGTCGTCAGCTCGCGAACGGCCCACGGCAGCATGTGGCCGGCCTCGAGTCCGTCGAGCGCCGTCGCGATGTACGCGTCGCACTCGTCGGGGCGCGGCACCGAGGTATACCACAATTCCCACAACTTGCCGTCGGAGGCCGCGACGCCAAGCGCGGATGCGTGCGCCGGCGTCAACGGCTCGAGACGAATTCCGCGACCCTCGAGAACGACCGGTGCGGGATCGATCATCGCCCTCGGGGCATCACGACCCGCGGCGTCCCGACTTCGACGACGTCGAGTGCGGCTTCGGCTGCGGCGTGCGCGCCGGCTTCGCCGACTGCTGTGCGTTGCGCTCCGGCGTGACGCCGCGCGGCGTCTGCGGAGCCTTTGGTTTCTTCGAGAAGTCGGGAATCTGACGTTCGCCTTTGTGCTTCATGGCTCCTCCAATGAGACACCAACATGTCGCGCTCGCAGCCGTTTGCGCAAACCGGCGCGGCTAGCCGCCGTGCTTGAAGTACTGGACGGCGCGCTCGTGCTTCTCCGCCGCCGCGCGCGTCTTGAATGTACCGAGGTTGCGGCGTTTGCCCGTCTTCGGGTTCTTCTTGCGCGAATACAGGCGATACTGTCCGTCCTTGAGCTTTCGGATCATCGCTCCTCCCGCGTGTGTTCGTACACCTGATGCTCGAAGCCGTCGAACTGCGTATGTTCGCACGCCGCGCGCCACTCTCTGTCGCGTTCCTCGCCGAGCCAGAGGCCATGCCGGTCATGCGCCCGCGGCAAGTCTCGCCGAGAGGACGTCGACTGCGCGGACGATCGCGGCCATGTCGTCGTCGCTCACTCCGCCGAGCAGTCGCTCCATCGCGGCGAGTCGTCTCCGGCGCGCTGCGTCGAGAATGCGCCGGCCTTTCGGTGTGGCGCTCAGGCGGATGGACCGCCGATCGTTGCTGTCAGTCTCGCGACGCACGACTCCGGCGGCCTCGAGCGCGTGCACCAGCCGCGTCATGGTGGGCGTCGTGACATGCTCGGCGTCGGCGAGCTCGGTGAGACTGAGCGGGCCGGCGAAGACGACGACCGAGAGCGCCGAGAGGCGAGGACCGGTCAGGCCGCTCTCGTCGTCTCCCGCGCGCACGGCGCGCAACAGGTGGATGGCGAGCGAGTGCAGCCGGTCGGCGGTGGCGACGCGGTCGAACGGGGCGTGGGGCATGGCGGGATCATTGGTTAGCACCGCTAACTATATCGCCAGGATCCGCCTCGCGTCACTCCTGGTCCGATCTTGTCGCACTGCCTCGTTTGGCTCCGCGCCAAACCCTACTCCATCACCGCGTGCGCGCCCGCCGCGCCTTTCGTCTGCCGCACCAACGCCAGCAACGGTATCAAAAGCAGAATGAGCCCCGCCGCGAGCACATAGATTCGCGAATACGCAATCACGCTCGCCTGCCCGAACAGCTGTCGATCGAGTAGCGTCAGCGCCTGACGCCGCGCCGTCCAGTAGTCGGCGCCGCGCGCCATCATGCCGCGCGTCATCATGTCCAACCGCGCGACACTCGCTGGATCCGCCGACGACACATGCTCGCCCACCAGCGCGCGGAATTGAACCGTGTACCGCGACACCAGCGTCGCGATTCCCGCAATCCCGAACGATCCACCGAGCTGCCGGAAGAAATTGTATAAGCCCGTACCCTGCGGCAGCTCGATCACCGACAACTCGGCCAGCGTGATCGTGGTGAGCGGAACAAACATCAACCCGAGCCCGACGCCGCGGAAAATGAGCGGCCAGAAGAAATCGCTCGCGCCGCTCTCGCCTGTCACGAGCGACAACTGCCACGCCGCCAGCGCGAAGATGAGCGCCCCGGCGGTGATGAGTAATCTTGGATCGATCTTGTTGACCAGCTTTCCGACTACCGCCATCGAGATCGCGGTCGCAAGCGCGCCCGGCAACAGCACGATACCGGTCTGCTGCGCGGTCATACGCAAATTGTTCTGCAGGAACACGGGCAGCGTGAACGCCATCGCGTAGAGTCCAACGCCCATCACGACGCCGAGCACGGTCCCGACCCACATCTGTCGATGTCGCATGATGCGGAAGTCGATCGCCGGATGATCGGTCGTCAACTCTCGCCAGAGAAGCGCCGCGCCGCCGACGCAGCCGAGCACCGTCAATGACAGGATAACGCGCGAGTCGAACCAGTCCTCGCGCTGCCCGTGCTCCAGCACGAATTGCAGCGAGCCGACGCTCACGATCAACAGCGCGATACCCAGGTAGTCGATCGTGTGCGGCTTCCGCTGATGCAGCGGATCGTGCACGTACGCCGCGATCATCACCGCCGCCACGATGCCGACGGGAATGTTGATGTAGAAGATCCACGGCCAACCGTAATTGTCCGTGAGGTAGCCGCCGAGCGTGGGGCCGATCGTCGGGCCCACCATGACGCCGAGTCCGAACAGCGCCATCGCGGTGCCCGCTTCCTCCGGCGGAAACGCCTCGAACAGCACGGCCTGCGACACCGTCATCAACGCGCCGCCGCCAATGCCCTGCACGATGCGCCAGAAAATCAGCTCGCCGAGCGAGTGCGACGCGCCGCAGAGAAAGCTCGCGATCGTGAACGTCACGATCGAGCCGACGAAGTACCGCTTGCGTCCGAACAGGTCGCCGAGAAATCCGGTGAGCGGAATGACGATGACGCTCGCCAGGATGTAGCCTGTCGACACCCAGGCGATCTCGTCGAGGTTCGCGCCCAGGTTGCCCATCATGTCGGGCAGCGCGACGTTGACGATCGAGCTGTCGATGACCTGCATCAACGCGGCGAGCACGACGGCGACCGCGATGAGATAGCGATGTTCCTCGCCGCGGCGCGACATGGCGCCGGCGCCGATCTCGTGCGAGAGCTGCTCCTCTTCGTCGTCGCGTGCTACGGTTGCGCTCAATCGTCCGCCGCGTCGGGTGAAGGCGATCCGTGCGGCGCGTGCCCGGCGTGCGCCTCGCCGGCGTGGGTCACGCGACTGAACTTGCCGAGCAGCCACTCGCGCCACTCATCGAGAATCTCGTAGACGGTCGGAATCACGACGAGCGTCAACATCGTCGACGCGATCACGCCGCCGATCACCGCGCGGCCGAGTGGGGCCCGGAAGTCCGCGCCTTCGCCGTAGCCGATCGCGACGGGAATCATGCCGGCGATGAGCGCGAGCGTCGTCATCATGATCGGCCGCAGGCGCGTGCGCCCCGCTTCGATCAATGCTTCACGCCGTGGCACGCCGCGGCCTTCGTGCGCCCATTTCGCGAAGTCGATGAGCAAAATGGCATTCTTCGCGACGATGCCCATGAGCATCATCACGCCGATCAGGCTCATGATGTTCAGCGTATCGCGCGTGACGAGCAGCGCCGCGACGACGCCGATCAGCGAGAGCGGCAGTGAGACGAGAATCGCCAGCGGATCGAGGAATGAGCCGAATTGGATGACGAGGATCAAATACATCAGCATCGCGGCGACGCCCAACGCCAGCACCATCGCCGTGAAGACCTGGTTCTGATTCTCGACCTGTCCGCCGGCGGTGATGTGATACCCCGGCGGCAACTGCACCTTGTTCACACGGCGCATCACGTCCTGATTGACATTGCCCACCGATGCGCCGATGACGTTCGCGCCGATCGTCACCACGCGCTGGCGCTGATAGTGATCGATCTGCGCCGGACCCGAGCTCGGCGTAATCGTCGCGACCTGGCTGAGCGGTACGAAGGCCGGCGCGCCGTTCGCCCCGGGGGCGGTGAGTTGGAGCGGCAACGCGGCGAGATCGCTCGCGTTCTCGCGCGCTTCCGGCGTGAGACGCACGTGCACTTCGCGCGTGGTTCCCGTTGGATCGACCCAGTTGCCCGCCGCGACGCCGGCGAATGCGTAGCGCAGCGACACCGCGAGCTGCGACAGACTCACGCCAAGCTGCCCGGCGAGCGGACGATTGACGAGCACCGTGAGCTCAGGCGTTTGTCCGCGCGACGAGAGACCAACGTCGACCGCGCCCGGTGTTGCCCGCACGGAATCCGCGATCGGCTCAGCCAACTGCGACAACATGTTCGCGTCGGGGCCTTGGAGTTGGAGCTGTAGCTGCTTTTGATTGCCGGCGAAGCCGCCTGCCGCGTATGTGTACGCGGTCGCGCCGCCGATCTTCGCGAGCTCCTTGCGAAGCAACTGGCCGAACTCGTCCTGGCTGATGTCACGCTGATGCTTCGGCACGAGGCGCACGTATACCGTCGCTTCGTCGACGGCGCCCGATCCCGTCGCCGAACCCACGGTGCTGTAGACGTACGCCACTTCCTTGTGCGCCCGCGCGGTCCGCGCCGCTTCTTCCGCCTTGAGCGTGGTGTACTCGAGACTCGATCCCGGCGGCGTCTCGATGTTGATGTTGAGCTCACTGTTGTCGGACAGCGGCGCGAAACCAAACCCGCCGAACGAGACCTGCAACGCGACCGCCGCCACGAACGTGATGACGGCCAGGCCGATCATCGCCGCGCGGTGGTCCAGCGCCCACGCGACCAGGCGTTCGTATCGCCCGGCCTGACGGTCGAACCAGCGGTTGAATCGCTCGAGTGCGCGCGCGATGGCATTCCGTCGCTCGTGCGCTTCGATCTGCGGATCGGGCCAGTACGCGGAGAGCATCGGGTCCAGCGAGAACGAGACGAAGAGCGACACGAGCACCGCGGCGGCGATCGTCAGCGCGAACGGCTTGAAGAATTGTCCGGCGATGCCCGGCATGAATCCGACGGGAACGAACACGGCGACGATCGAGAACGTCGTCGCGGTCACCGCGAGTCCGATCTCGTCGGTGCCCTCGTGCGCGGCCCGCATGTGATCGGCGCCCATCTCGACGTGTCGCACGATGTTCTCGCGCACCACGATCGCGTCGTCGATCAGAATGCCGATCGCGAGCGACAGGCCCATCAGCGACATCACGTTGAGCGTGAAGCCGAACAACAGCAGCGGCACGAACGACGTGAGCACCGACACCGGCAGCGCGAGACCGGTAATGACCGTCGAGCGCCACGAGTTGAGGAACAGGAACACGACCAGCACCGTGAGCAGCGCGCCTTCAATGAGCGTTTCCTCAACGTTGCGCACCGAGTTGCGAACGCGGACGCCGGCGTCGCGAATCGTCTCGAGCCGCGTGCCGGCGGGCAGCGTCTTCTGCAGCTCGGCGATGCGCTTGCGGACGCCGTCGCTGACCTCCGTCGTCGCGTACTCGCGCGACTTCACGATGTCGAGGCCGATCGCCGGCGTCCCGTTGAATCGCGCCGCCGACTTCGGCTCGGCCGCGCCCGCGGTGACGTTCGCGACGTCGCCCAGTCGAATGAGCGACTGGCCGCGCTGGGACACGACCATCTGCGCGAAATCTTCCGGACGCTCGAAGCGGCCTTGCAGGCGAATCGATCGCTGCTCGAGCGGGGTGTTGAGATTGCCGACCGGCGCCGCGAGATTCTGCGCCCGCAGCGCATTCACCACCTGATCGATGCCGATGCCCGACGCGGCGAGATCGCTCGGCCGCACGTCGACGCTCAACTGCGCGCTGTCGCCGCCGACGATGTTCACCTGCGCGACGCCGGGAATCGACCGCAGCTCGCCGCCGATCGTCTGATCCGCGAGCTGCGTGAGCTGTGGCGGGCTGAGCACGTTCGACGTCAGCGCGAGCGAGACGATCGGCAGCGTGTTCGGATCGAACTTTTGAATGATCGGTTCGAGAATCTCCGCGGGCAGCTGCGAGCGCACCGCCGAGATGGCGTCGCGAATGTCCTGTGTCGCCTGGTTCGTCTCCTTGGAGAAGACGAACTGCACGATGATCTGCGCGAAGCCGTCCGTCGACGTGGAGTTGACCTTGTCCACGCCGCTGATGCCGGCGATCTGATCCTCGAGCCGCGTGACGACCTCGCGCTCGACGACATCGGGCGCCGCGCCGGGGTACGCGATGCCGATGAAGACGATCGGCTGATCGATGTCGGGAAACTCATCCGTCTCCAGCCGGCTCAGCGCCGAGAGGCCGAAGACGACGATCGCGATCATGGTCACCACCGTGATGATGGGCCGTTTGATCGCAAAGTCGGAGATGAACATTTATCGAAGTGAGAGCGGGGCCAGTGGTGTCACGCGAAAGATAGTTTGGCCCCTGAAAGCATCGACGGCCGAGGCCGGTGGCCGCCGTCAAGGTCCAGTTCAGGTACGCGGCCGTACCGCGTTGATAAGAATCTCTCACATTCGAATAATCACCGCAGCGTACTCTAGCTTTCTTCGGGTTTCGGGTGAGATTCTGCATGGGCGCCGCAGCCGCGCCCTCTCCCTCCTCCCCGCCGCACTGATGGTGACTGACGTCGAGTCGGTAGTCAACGATTGTACGTCGTCCGTTGTCGAGCTCACGACTCCTGCCGGCACCCGGATGTTCGAGTTCCTTTCGGCAGAAGAGCGCGGTGCAGTTCTGCATCCGTTCGTGCGTGCGCTCGCGCTCGATGCATGCGCCTCGTCGTCGCAGCGCGCACGCGATGTCGTGGAACGCGCGGCTGCACTCGCCGATGCCGCGCGCCGCGCGGGCGTGGACGTCACGGATCTGCTGGGCCGCGTCGCGCGTCTCGTCTTCATTACCGAGCGCCGACTGGGCGAGCTGCGGCCCGAGTTCCGTCAGGATCGCGCGTGGCGCGCGCACTGGCACATGCTCGATGAGATGAGCACGCGCGCGTGCATCTACGCGTTCTCACGCGAAGCGTTCAGCAGCGACGGTGCGTGGAACAAGGCGCTCGACACGATCGCGAGCAATCCGGCGGGCGCAGCAAACGCCGTGCGCCGCACCGCGCAAGCGATGGACTCGGGCGTCGCCGCCGTCATCGGGACCGACGTGTCGGGAACGATCCTCTATTGGAACGCCCAGGCGGCCGAGCTCTATGGCTGGGATTCGACGGAAGTGCTGGGCCACAACATCATGCACGTGACGCCGACGTCGCAGAGCATGGCGGACGCCGAGGACATCATGCGCCAGCTGGCGGCGGGCGAGGTGTGGTCGGGAACGATTCTGCTGCGTGATCGGCGCGGGGCGGCGATGCAGGTGAATGTCACGGATACGCCGGTGTTGTTTAATGGAGTGATCGTCGGGATAGTGGGGGTGAGTGGGCGTATGGGCGTGTAGGCGTATGGGCGTCGAGGCGTCGGGGCGTCGGGGCGTCGAGGCGTCGAGGCGGAACAACGAAGGGCGACGGATCTCTCCGTCGCCCTTCGCTTTTGCGCCATTCGGGTCCTGCGCCGTTCGGGCTTTGCGCTGTTCGGGCTTTGCGCTGTTCGGGCTTTGCGCTGTTCGGGTTCTGCGCCTTTTGTGTAGTTCCGCCCATACGCCCATACGCCCATACGCCCCGACGCCCCGACGCCCCGACGCCTAGAACGTCGTCGTCACCGCCTGCTGCCCCTTATACGTCCCGTACTTCTCGAACCACCCGCGCACATAGAGTTGCGTCCGCAAAAAGTTCGACGGCGTACTGCTCGTGCCGTGATACTCGTTGTTCATGCGAATCATCGCCGTCGGCACGCCGCGCATCTTGAGCGCGCGATAGAACTCCTCGATCTGCGGAATCGGCGTGCGCAGATCGAGCACGCCCGTCATCAGCAGCGTCGGCGTCTTCACATGCCCGACGTACATGATCGGTGAGCGCCTGAGATACTCGCTCGGATCCTCCCAGAACGGCTTTTCAAAGTTTCCATACCAACCCGCGCCGTCCGTCTCGCCCACGAAGCTGATCCAGTCGATCACCGGACAGAGCGCCGCGGCCGCCGCGAAGCGATCGGTGTGCCCCACCGTCCACGACGTCAGCACGCCGCCGCCCGAGCACCCGTACACGAACATGTTCTTCGTGTCGATGTAGCCGCGCCCGACGACCGTATCCACACCGGCCATCAGGTCGTCGAAATCCTTGCCCGGATACGCGTTCTTGATCTCGTTCGTGAACTTCTCGCCGTAGCCCGTCGACCCGCGCGGGTTCGTGTAGAGCACGATGTAGCCGTTCGCCGCGTGATCCTGGCGCGGGAAGCTGAAGCCGACGTTGTACATCGACTGCGGACCGCCGTGAATGTCGAGAATCAGCGGATACTTCTTGCTCGGATCGAATCCGGCCGGTTTCACGACCCAGCCCTGGATCTTGAGCCCGTCCTTCGACGTGTACCAGATCTCTTCGGTCTGCGCGAGCTCCTTGCCGGCGAGCACGTCGTCATTCACCGCGGTGAGCTGATTGAACGTCGACGTCGATCCGGTCTTCGGCACCGTGAACGTCACGACGTCGTTCGGCTTGACCGGCGTCGTGCGCACGCCGACGGCGAGGCCGCTCCTCGCGATGCCGGCGACGGTGAGCACCTGCTTGCCCGTCGTCACGGGATGGAACTGCCCCGCCGGCGACGCGAAATACAAGTTCTTTGAACCTTCGCTCTCGACGTTGAAGTACACGCCGCTGTTGTCGGGGGCCCAGATCACGCCCGAGATCGGACGGTCGAGGGTGCCCGACACGAGATGCAGATTCGACCCATCAGCATTCATGAAATACAATTTGCTCTCGGCCCACGCGGAATGGTCGCCCGAGTCGGCCGAGATGAACGCGATCGTGCGGCCGTCGGGCGAATAGAGCGGTTGCCCGCTCGTGCCGTTGCGGTGCGTGAGCTGCTTCACCTCGTTCGTCTCGACGTTCGTGGCGTAGATGTTCGACTTGCGATACGCCATCTCCGCGTTCGGCTCGCGCAGGCTCGAGTACGCGATCCACTTGCCGTCCGCCGAATAGGCGGGTGCGCTGTAGTTCCAGTCGCCGGTCGTGATCTGCCGCGCCGTGCCGCCGTCGGACGGAATCACGAAGATGTGGCGGTAGTAGTCGTCGGTGTAGCCGACGCGATCCGAGCGGTAGTTGAGCCGCGTGACGATTTTCGGCGGCTCGATCCACTTCGCGCCCTTCGGCGCCTGCGGCATGTTGATGCGCATGAAGTTGTCGCGCACCGGCACGTTCATGTTGAACGCGATCGACTTCCCGTCGGGCGACCACTCGAGCGCCGTCGGCGCTTCGGTGAGATGCGAGATCTGCGTCGCCGCGCCTTCGCCGTCCATCCAGCGCACGAAGATCTGCGAGCCGGTCGGCTCCCCCTTCCCGATGTAGGCGATACGCTTGCCGTCGGGCGACCACTGCGCGTCGGAGCCTTGCACGAGCGCGCGCTGATGCGTGCCGTCGGCGTTCATCAACCACACCGACGATTCCCACCGGTCGTTCATCTTGTCCACCCATCGGCGCGTAAAGAGAATCTGCGCGCCGTCGGGCGAGAGCTGCGGCGTTTGAACGTCTTCCCAGTCGAGATACTGCTCGAGCTGGAGTCGGTTGGAGGGGCGTGCTTGCTGCGGCTGCTGTTGCTGCTGTTGCTGCTGTTGTTGCGCGATCAACGGAGCCGTGGCGACAAACGCGCCGAGCGCCGCGACGGCGATACGGGTGCGATACATGTGTGCCTCGTGTGCGGGGAGCACTCTGATTCTGGTGTCCGGAAGGGAGGTGGGGAAGGGCTCTGCGCTGACTCGGACGGGACGCCGTTTGGGGCTGGCGCCGTTCGGGTTGGCGCCGTTCGGGTTGGCGCCGTTCGGGTTGGCGCCGTTCGGGCCGGCGCCGTTGCGGCCGGCGCTCTTTAGCTGCCTCTCCACACGTTAAATGTCGATTACGATCCGTCCCGAAAGCTTCGCCGCCCACGTTCCACGACACATGATTCACCCGTCATTCCGAGCGCAGCGAGGAATCTGATGTCCCGGTCGACCGCCTTCATGGCCGCGACACTGCTAGCCCTGCCGAGCGCCGTTTCCGCTCAGCAACACGGCATCGTGCGCGACGCCGGCACCAACGCGCCGCTCCCCGGCGTCGTCGTCACCGCCGTCGACTCGGCAGGCAGCCAATCCACGCGCGCCATCGCCAACGCCGAGGGCCAGTTTACCATCGCCCTGCCGCCCCACGCTGCGCGGCTGCATCTCATTCGCATCGGCTTCCGCCCTCGCGACGTCGATCTCCCCGCGCGGCGTGATTCCGTGCTTCAGCTCGTCATGGAGCGCATCCCGCCGCTGCTCGAGGCCATGAAGGTGTCGGGCAAGGAACTGTGTCCCGGGTCGTCGGAACGAGGCGCGGCGTTCGCGCTCTGGGACCAGGCACGCGCCGGTCTCCTCGCCGCTGTCGTCGCACGCGAAGTGAATCCCGCCACGGCGACCACGCTCGTCTACGACCGGCAGATGTCGCCGAGCGACGAGTTGATTCGCCAGCAGCACACGCGCACCAACTACGGCACGACGACGCGGCCGTTCATCGCGGCCGCGACGCCTTCATACTTTGCGAAAGTCGGCTACATGTCCGATGGCGGTGACGGCGGGCGTATCTTCAACGCCCCCGATGCCGACGTGCTGCTCGATCCATCGTTCGGCGCCACGCACTGCTTCCACCTGCAACGCGCCGACGCCGCGCATGCCGGCCAGATCGGTCTGGCGTTCGTGCCGGCCCCCGGCCGCGACAACCTCGTCGACGTCGCGGGCGTGATCTGGATCGATCAGACCACACCGCAGCTCAGGTCATTCGACTTCTCATATACGTCGCTCGAACCGCCGGCGATGAAAATGAAGGCCGGCGGACGGCTCGAGTTTCAAACCATGCCGAACGGCGTGTCGTTCATTCAGCGCTGGGTGCTCCGGCTGCCCGTGCTCGCCTTGGCGCCAAGGAACGGCGACTCCTACCGGCCGAATCAAACGGGTCCGGTCCGCCGTCAGGATCGCGACGACCTCGGGCTCAACGCCATCGCTGAAGCAGGCGGCGAAGTGCTCGACGCGAGATGGGGCGACGGCCAGTCATGGCACCTGCCGCGGACCGCGCTCGTCGGCGACGTCGTGCAGCGGAAATCGTCCGAGCCCGTGCGTCACGCGATCGTCACGCTCGCCGGCACCACGGACAGCGTCCCCACCGATTCGCTCGGGCATTTCGAATTCACCGTGGTGCCCGGCAAGTACACGGTGATCGTCGCGGACACGTTGCTGCGCGAGTTCGTCGCCGAGCGCGTCGAGCGCCGCGTCGTGACCGCGCAGCGCGATCGCGAGACTCCGGTGCGTATCGAAGTCGATCGTGTGGCCAACGCTGTCGCCGACGTCTGCCACGGCCAGGAGATGCGCGACAAGACGTCGATCATCATCGGGCACGCCGTCGCCGCGTCCGGTGACATGCCCGAGGGCGCGCACGTGAAGGCCGACTGGCAGGCGGAGTATCTCATCGCCAACGGCGCGCCGCTGCAAGTCAACGTTCGCACGTCCGACTCACAGCTCGACGATCATTCGCGTTTCGTGATTTGCGGCGTCGTGCGCGAGCGGCCGATTCATCTCCGCCTGGTGCTCGCCGAGGGAAATAGCGTCGTAGCCGATACCTCGGTCAGGGTGTACAGCGAACAGTTGACGTATCCCGTCGTCTGGCGCCTTCCCGCCGGGATCACCGCACACGGCGGCGTCCTCGCCGGCTCGGTCATCGGGCCGGACGCGCGGCCGCTCGCGAACGTCGAAGTCGGCATTCCGCAGCTGCATCGTCTGAGCACCACCGATTCGGCGGGACAGTTTCAGCTCGCCGCCATTCGTCCGGGCGCGTACGCGCTGCAGGTGCGGCGCATCGGCTACGAGCCGGTGAACGATTCGATCACCATCGTGGCCGGCGCGCGCGCGAATCGTGTCTTCGCCCTGAAGAAAGTCGCGAAGGCGCTCGATACCGTTCACACGATCGCGGGCAGCACGAAATACATCTCCGGCAACCTGCGCGCGTTCCAGGAGCGCGCGGAGAAGGGCATCGGCCGCTTCGTCGTCGATTCCACGCTGCGCAAGAACGAGAATCAGCCGCTGTCGGACGTGTTACGCGCGTTGGTCCCCGGGCTTCGCATTCAGCAGCGCGGTGCCGAGTCGATCGTGATGTCGTCGCGCGACCAGCGGGGCGGGAAGTACGCGCTGCTCGGAGCGGGCGCCGGCGCGCGTTGCTTCGCCTCGATCTATCTCGACGGCATTCTGGTCTACGACCAGGCCGCCGTGGACGACCGCGTGCCGCCGCCGAACATCAACGACTACACGGTGCGGGACATCACCGGCATCGAGTATTACGCGGGTCCGGCCTCCGTGCCCTCGCAGTTCAAGGCGAGCGAATGTGGCACGCTCCTGCTGTGGACGCGGGAGAAGTAGCACGGTATTCTCCGGCGAGCGTTCTTGGGCTCTGATCGCCCCCACCTCTCGCGGAGTGACGATGCGCCTGCGCCCGTTCCTGTGTCTCCCGTGCTTGGCCGCCGTCGCATGCGCGTCAGGCAACAGCCCCGGCGCCGCGGTTCCCGCCGGCGCGCCCGATCCGATGCGCATCGGCAACGTCGGTATCGCCACCGATCAACGCCTGCAGATCACGACGACCAACGGCGAGAACATGGTCGCGCTGCAACACCCCGTCGCCGACGTCTGGCGCGTGCTGCGCAGCGCGTACGACTCCCTCGGCATCACGGTCGGGTCGGTCGATCCAACAATGCACGTAATCGGCACCAACGGCTTCCTGCGCGTGCGCCGGCACCTGGGCAATAGCGACGTGCCCTTGAGCAAATACATCGATTGTGGGAGCACCCAGGGCCCGCCGAGCGCGGATACCTACGAGCTGGAGATGCAGGTCCGCACCGAGGTGCGGCCGGTGACGGGCGACGCGAGTCGCTCGAATCTCGTCACGCTCGTCCAGGCGCAGGGGCGGCCGATCGGGATGTCGGCGGATTATGCGGTGTGTCCGTCGAAAGGCGTGATCGAGCAGCGGCTGGCGGAGATCGTGGACAAGCAGTTGCGCTGAGTCGAACGGAGACAAAGCGAAACACGCGACAAGAAAAACACAGCGGGGCGGCGCACATGCGCCGCCCCGCTTTCGCTCGTACGAGATCGAGGTCGCCGAATCAGAACCCGCTATTCGGATTCTTGTCGACGATGTACACGATTCCCGCCGTCGTAAAGCTCGTCGCCTTGCTGCCCGCGACCGACTTGGGCATCAGGAACGCCGTGATCACGCTGCCCGGCTGCGCGATACCACCCACCGCCGTCAGATCGTTCGGCTGATCCGCTGCCAGACCGGCCGGCATCGCTGCCTCGACCAGCGCCGGGACCGTCTTGGTGCCCGCGTTGACCGCGCGCAGGAACATCGCCGACGCCGTCGACGTCGGCACATACTTCGACGCACTCAAGCTGCCGAGACCCGCGACCAGCGCCGACGACGGCAGCGCCGTGCTGCCACCAGCGCTCGACGTGTAGACGTCCACGGTGCCCACGCCGGCGTTCACGACGCGCACCTCGACGCCGTTGCCGGGATCCGCGAAATCATCCGTCAGGATGAACAGCTTGCCCTGGCCCGCGCGCATGTTGCCCGCGACCATGATCGTGTAGTGTGTGTTCGCCACGAAATTGAACGTCGTGTCGAACAACACCTTCGAGACGATCTCCGGCGTATTCAGCGTCGGATCGGCCGCGTTGCCGCTCTGGAACACGCGGAGGTGCCGGCTGCCCGCGCCCGTCTCCGAGTAGCCAGAGCCTGGGAACGTGCCGCGGAAGTTCATCGCGAACGTCACCGGCGAATTCTCGATGACGTCCACGAACCGGAAGTCCATGCCGCCCGAGTCGGGCACCGCATGCACGTACCGCGTGAACGCGATCGGCGGTTTGGGGGCGATGATGGGGCTGGTGTCGTACTTGCACCCCGCCGCGAACACGGCGAGCGGCGCAAGCGAGAGCAACGTTTTCAAGGTCTTCATCTGCATCTGCAGGATTCCTCCGAAATCATTCAGTGAATCGCGTAATGAATCGCGTCGAGCTTACGGGTGAAAAACGGGAACGCGGAGCGAGGCCGGCGTAACGCCAGTGCCGGGATCCGGATCGGGATAGCCACCGAAGTGACCGATGAAATGCGCCCCGAGCGCGATGACTGCCACGCCCGCGACCGCCGATCCGACGAGCAGCGCGGTTCGTGAAGCAGAGAACTCGCGCTGCTTGACCGTGCCGATGTACGACCGGTCCAGGCGAACCATCTCGCCGCTCCACATCGCCGATGCACCGTTGAGCTGCGACACGCGATAGACGTTGACGACGTATTCGTTCGAGCTCGACTGCACCAACCGGCCCTGCACCGCGGCAAGCCCGGAGCCGAACCGCTCTCCAAGCCCGACACGGCCCACGTCGCTGATGTCCAACTCCACCAGCTCGCCGGCAGGGACAGCGCCGCTGTCAGGCGGCGTGTACACGTAGCACGCTTCGGCCGTCGGCAAGAGCGCCGCCGCCACCATCAGAGCACGACCGAAGCGGGTGCGTGACTGCATCATCTTCATCAGAAGCCGTAGGTACCCTTGGTGGCGCTGCTCGGCAGCCCACCACCCAGACTGTAGAAGCGCGACTGACGTGCCTGCATCTCTTGATACGGCACCGGATATTCGTACGCGGTGTTGGTGATCAAGTCGCCCCAGCCGCGGCTGTCCTGCCACCAGCGGCCAAAGCTGGAGAAGGCGGTCTCGATGCGCTTCTCGTACTTCATCGCTTCCATGATGTTGCCGCACGACACCGTCCCATCCGGCGACGGAACTTCCGGCACGCAGTGCGATCCGCCCGGCACCGCCTGCGTGGCCGACGTCACCACGCCGCTCAGCTTCTCGAGCCCGTTCGGTACGCGCGTCAAATCGATCTTCGCCGCCGCCGAGGCAATGTCACCCTTGCGGATGTAGCCTTCCGCCGCGAGGAGATCGATCTCCGCCTTCATCAACTCGGGATAGAGACCGGTCTGGCTGTTGTTGCGAATGTACTTGTAGCGATAGTAGTCGTAATTCGAGATGCCCCAGCCGGCGCCCGACGGATCGGCGAGCGTGCGATTGCCGATGTACGGCTTGGTGCTCGCGTTCGCGGGCGACGCCGACGAATTCCCTTGCTGCGTCTTTCGGTCCGCACCCGCAGGCCACCGCTTGTCCGGCGTCTGCACGATCAGCTTGCTGCCGTCGCGCGTCGTGATCGGCGTCGCAATGAAGCTCGCGTACGCGCCCGACGTGTCGGCCATGCCGAGATACATCATCGACAGCTCGCTCCACGTCGCGTCCTGGTACATCGTGCTGATGTAGCCGAGCGACCAACCGCTCGTCGAGCCGACCGTGACCATCAGATCCGACTGAATGCCGTTCTCGGCGTCGGCGATGACCTGCGACCAGTCGACCGCATTCCGCTCCGCCGGCGTGCGGGCCACGCCCGCGCGGAACACCGCCTTGTACGAGCGCGTGAGCCGCTTGAACTGATCGGCGCTCAACCCGACGTTGCCGAACCAGCTCGTGCCGGTTGGCGTCGGGAAACCGCCCGTGGCGCTGGCGGTCGCATTGTTGGCGTACGCATAGGCGCTGTCGAGGTACGCCAGCGCCGCGGCGGCGACTTCCTTCGCGCCGCTGAGCGGCGGGATCGAATCGGATGGCATCCGGGGTCCCACGATGCCCGCCGAGTCGTAAATGATGGAGAGCCAACCGGTCGCCACACCCATCCCGAAGAAGCCCATCGCCCGCGCGCGCAGGTTCTGCGCGTCCGAGCCCAGGGTGCTCTTTTGATCTTCGATCAAGCGCGCCAGCGCGTCGAGCGCATTCGCGTCGAGACGCGCCGCACGCTCGAGCGAGCTGAATTCCGAAAAGATCGTCGACGACCCGTTCTGGTTCGCGATCGGCGAGCGCGGAATGTCCACGCGCGGGCCGTTGAGAAAATTGTTAAGAGAGGAATAGCTCTCCAACCCCAGCGACAGCGCTTGCTGGTACAGCGCCGGATCGTTGGTGTGGTGGATGGCGTTGTGAACGGACTGGAACGAGCTGGCGATCGTGCCCTCGATTCCCGACGGCAGCGCGAACACGCGCAGCACGTCGGGGTTCGTGGTGTTATCGACCGTCAGATCCTGGTTACAGGCGGACGCTGCGAGTACCAGCAGCGACGCCGATGCAAACGAGGCAAGGCGGTGAATCGACTTCATCTTGTGTCCTCGGAGTCGGGAGACACGCGCGCGGGAAGGAGGGAACCTGAACGATCGTGAAAGCGCCCGCGCGCGTGTTGCTAGTTTGCTGGTGGTTAGAACTTGGAGCCGAGCGTGAACGAGAACGTGCGGCTGGCCGGATAGGCCGACGACTGCGCGGAGAAGATCGCGCCGGAGTTCGTATTGCCACCACCCGCGCCGATGTCCGGATCCCAACCCTGGTACTTGGTCCACGTATACAGGTTGCGCCCGATGATGCTCAAGCTCCAATCACCCGGCAGCTTTCTGAGCACGCCGATGTTGTACGTTACCGACGCTTCGCGAAGCTTGAGGTAGCTCGCATCCTCGAAGCTCACCGAGTTCGGACCAAGGACGCTGTAAAAGCCGCCCACGCCGGCGCCGTTGTCCGGAGCCGTTGCGCGCCAGTAGTAGCCGATCGGCTTCGCCGTCTCGACCGACTGACCGCGCTGGTCTTCGTCCGCCGCCATGAAGTCGCCGAACGACCACTGGCGATCTTCGTTGTATACGTGATTGCCGAACATCTTGTCGAGCAAGAGGTAGCCGTTCACGCGCTTGAAGCTGACGTTGTGCGCCCACGTCACGTGCCACAGCGGCTGGCTGTTGCCCAGGAGGCTCAGCTTGTGGAAGCCCGTCGAGTCACGCACTTCGATCGGCATGCCCCAGTTCATCGTCGGCTGGCCCCACGGCGTGTTGACCGTGCCGCCCGCGGCGAGACAGTTCGCCGAACCCGTGATGGTGTTCGTCGGCACGCCCTTCACCGTGCAGCCGAGCAGCTTGGCCTGCCACAGGTTCTTGGTCACGCCGTCCTGCCACGAATTACCCGCGCCGACCCAGACGATGTAGCCCTTGTCGTTCGCCTGGAAATCCTTGCCGGCGCCGCAGCGACCCTGGAAGTCGGACGGCAGCTGGCCGCAGCTCTTCACGAACTGCCAGCCGTACACGTTGCCGTATCGCTCGCCCACCGCGTAGCGGATGTTCGAGTTCGTGTTCGCGGCGAAGAAGTCAGGAACGTTCATCGCCGTGATGTAGGACCGGGTCTGATCCCAATTCAACCGGCTCGTCCACGCGAGACTGCGGTGGTTGATGAGCGGCACGTTCAGCGAGACTTCCCACGTGCGGCTGTCCATCGTGCCGGCGTTCTGCCACTGCGACGAGAAGCCCGACGACACCGACGGCGGCACCTGCATGATCTGGTCGGTCGTGATGTCGCGCGCGTACGTCAGCTGGAGGCCGTACTTGTGGAAGAACTCCGCGTCGATGCCGTACTCGGTCTCGAGCGCGTGCTCCGGACGCAGATCCTTGTTGCCGAGCGTCGATGCGGTGATCGAACCGCCGGTGCCAAGGTTGTACACCTCGTACTGCTGATCGAACGCGGGACGGCCACCCGCCGTGCCGACCGCCGCGCGGAACTTGAACTGATCGATCTGGCTCGGCAGGAACCACCAGGGCTCTTCGGACGCCAGCCACGCGAGCGAGGCGCGCGAGTAGTCGTGCCAGCGCTGCGCGATACCGAACAGCGAGCTGCCTTCACGGCGGATCGAGCCGTCGAGGATGTAGCGATCCTTGTAATCGAGATTGAGGCCCGACGAGTAGCCGAGCGCCCGCTGCGCGTTGTTGGTGTACAACGGCTGCAGCGACGTCGTCGCGTTGCGCAGCGTCTGCAGGCCGGGAAGGGTGAGCGTGCTGCCCGAACCCGACTCGCTGTGGCTGTTCTGGTCGTCGAAGCTGTAGCGAACGTCCCAGCGCGTCGCCAGATCCTTGCCGAAGTTGTGCGTGGCGGTGCCGTTCACGAGGACGTTGTACGAGAGATCGTAGTTGTCGCTCGTGCTCATGTTGCCGTCGTTCGCCGACGTGGATGCCGCGGTGCGGAAGCCCTTGTCGGTCACGAACGCGCCGCTCGTGCGCCGCTCGTCGATCGCCGTCGTGGCCTCGAACGTCAGCCAACCCGTCGGCGTGTAGTGCGACGTCATCGACCCGAGATAGCGGTTGATGTCCGTCTCGCCGACGTTGCGATAGAGCTGGAAGTAGTTCGGGTTGTCGTTCGAGTCCTGCGACGTCTCCGACGTGATGTCGGGGCGGTAGTACAGACGGCCGAACGCGTCGAACTGATTCAGGTTGGCGCCCGCGTGCGTGCGCGTCACGCCGAACCAGCTGGTCTGATCCGGGAACTGGCGGCCGCGGCTGAACATCATCTGCAGCGACGTCGTGAAGTCCGAGCCGATCTGTTGATCGACGTTGGCGCGGCCCGACTGGCGCTGATAGCCCTGCTGGTATTTCACGGCGCCGTTCTGAATCGTCTGGTTGAAGCTCGAGAAGTAGCTCGTCCCGCCGTTCTTTCCGGTCAGGCTCACCGTCGAATTGATGTACGCGTTCGACGCCTTCACCTGATCGACCGGATTGTAGCGCTTGGGCCATTCATTGATCATGAACAGACCCTTGATCTCGTACTGCGTGCTCGGCGGCGCGGTCGAGAAGCCGTAGTCGCGCACGAGCGCGTAGGGGGTCGCGGTGAACGCCGTCGGCACGTTGTTGATGCGCGCCGCTTCGGTATCCCAATCGACCGTCTGCGCGCAGTTCGGCAGGCCCGACCGATTGATGCAGAAGCGCGTGCCGTCCTCGTTCATCTGCAGCATCTGCGTCGTCGGGAAGTGATACGTGCCCTGGATGTCCGAGAAGCCCGTTTCCTGACGCGCGTCGATGCGCAGCGCACGCGACTCGTTCGTCGCGCGCTTCGTGCGAATCGAGATGATGCCGTTCTCCGCCAGCGATCCGTACATCGATCCGCCGGCGGCCCCCTTCACGATCTCGACCGACTCGATCGATTCCGGATCGATGTCGGTGGAGTTGCCGTTGAGGATGATGCCGTCCACGATGATGAGCGGGCCCTGTCCGCGGTTCGTCGCGTTGATCGAGTGCGCGCCGCGCAGCAGGATCGCCGGCGCGGTGCCGGGACGTCCGTTACCGCCGACGACCGACGCACCCGCCACCTTGCCGGCCAGTCCTTCGAGCGGCGTCACCGAGGCCACCGGCATGTCCTGCTCCGCCGTGAGCGCGGTGATGGCGAACGTCGTCTTGCGCTGCTCCGTCGCGCCGGACATGCCGGTGACGACGACTTCCTCGAGACGATTGATGTCCTTCTTCAGCTCGAAGTCGATGGTTTGGTTGCCGGCGCGCACCGTCACGGGGCGCGACTGGGCAAGGTGCGCGATCGCGCGCACGCGGAGCACCACTGCCTGACCCCGGACACGTTCGGCGGGAATCACGAGCGTGAACCGACCCTGCGCGTTCGTACCCGTGGAGAGATTGAGCTCCTGGATGTACGCGTTGGCGTTTTCGATCGGTTGGCCGGTTTCCGACTTGACGGTGCCGGTGATTGATGCGCTTTGCTGCTGCGCGAGGGCGGTGGAGGCGGGTAGGGCCGCTAGAAGTAGGGCCGCTAGGGGGAGGACGAAACCGCGGGACGAGCACAAGCGCTTCATGTTCACCTCGGAACGGTGGGGTAATCCGTCTGGTGCCATGCTGCAAAGGCCGATTCTGGGGATGAGACGGCCTTGTGGAGCCGCCAGATACTGTAACCCAGCGCAGGCCCCCGCAAGTCACGCCGGCTTTTTCGGGGCCAAACAGGCGTTTTGGGCGTCGGAGTGCCTTCGGCGATCGACCGGCCGCTCGGTCTGGCCTCCTAAACCCCTGTCATCCTGAGGACAGTGAACGACCCCTCGGTTGCCGGGGAGGGCCCCTCAGTCGGGAGGCGGTTCCCTCGACGCTGGCGCGGCGCGCATCCGCCGGGGATGAAGGGGCGGTTCCGGCCAATGAACACACTCATAATAAGAGCACGCTCATTCGAGTCTCGAAATTAATGACCACGGACCATGAACGGCGACGTTCTCGGATCGGCACGGAGAGGGCGTCAACGGCAGTCAACTGCCGTTGTCAGTCAACGCTGTCTCCGTGCCTGTCCGAGAACGTCGCCGTACCCAATTCCGTGCTAATGCCTTTTCCCTCGTCCGCGCCCTCAGGACGACACGCCGCGCGCTCGCATCCGCCGCCTCATCCGTGACGTCGATCCGTGCTTCCGAAACCTTCTACAGCACGCAGCGAACCGAACGGTGTCGCCCCCGCGCATGAGTGCCGAGTTCGTCACGTCTCTCACATCCGCCTCCCTTCGAGAACCAAAAAGGCAAGGCCCGCGCCGCTCGCCGCCGCGAGTCGAGGCCTGGGGATTGCCTCATTGAATGCGAGGTGCACGAATTCAGACCTTGTCTCACGAGGAGAGTTGCATGAGTGAACGTCACAAGACGCACAATGGCCGCGATGTCGATGGACGCTTCCGCGTCCGGCAAGAGGATGTCGACGATCTGCTCGAAGATCCCAGCGGTGTCGACGCCGTGCGCGACGATGTGCGGCTCGGCGGCGCCGTCGCGGACGACGGAGCGCAAGCAGGTTTGCGCGCGCGTCACATTGGTGAAGTGATCGAGGAAAATCGCGAAGACGTGAACAAGGCAACGGGTCGTTCGTCGTCGCGCGGACGCGGAAATCGCCGCCGCTAAGATTTGCCCGCGTTTGCCCGCGCGGGGCTTGCGAAAGGAACCGTGATCTCGAGCTTTGGATTCGTGGCGTCGGTACCCGCCATTAACCGGAGCTCGAGACCATGCGATCCTCATTCAGATTTTTGGCATTAAGCGTTGTTGCCGTCGCGGCAGCGTGCGGTGGAAGCAGCGGCACGTCGACGGGAGTCACCGGACCGACGGGGCCGACGCAACCGACCACGCCCTCGTCACCGTCCAATCCAGTTCTCACGACGGCCGTGACCGTCGGCGACGACTTCTTCGATCCGTCCAACATTCAGGTATCGCCCGGCGCCACGGTGACGTGGTCGTGGCCGTCTGGCGTGTCCATTCACAACGTCACCTTCAGCGGTGACAATTCGGGTGACAAAGGCCCGGGCGGGTCCTTCAGCAAGGCGTTCCCGACCGCGGGAACATTTTCCTATCAGTGCACGTTACACGCTGTGATGACGGGGACGGTGCTGGTGAAATAGGCGGCTGCTTCGGTTTGCCGTCTGACGCCCGTACCGCTCGCGCGGTGCGGGCGTTTTCTTTTCGGTATGCGTGAGGCGTCTGTGTTTCGAATTCGAATGCGATTCATCGCTGTGCTCGTTCTTGTCCCCGGCGTCTGTGCGGCGCAGCGCGGCGGATTCGGCGGTCGCGGGCGCGGCATCGGCAAGATCGCGCACGAACCGGGCATCGACATTCCCAGGCAGGTCAATCCCGTGAACCTGCTGATCGCGCACCGGCAAGAGCTCGCGCTGTCGGATTCGCAGTTCATGCACATCGTCGCGCTCAAGCGGACGCTCGACTCAACGAATGCGCCGCTCATGCGGCGCCTCGACTCGGTGCAGCATGTCTTCCGCGGCGGACTCATATTCAGCGAGCAATCGCGCGAGCACCGCGATTCAGTCGCCGACGCGCGGATGTTCGTGAAAGGCACGAGCGCGGAGCTGCACGACAACTATCTCGCCGCGCGCGAGAAGGCATTCGGCGAATTGAATGCGACCCAGTATGCAAAGGCGGTCGACCTCGAGGCGAGCGCGGAGAAAGCCATCGCCGACGAAGAGCTCAAGGCCACAAAAAGCGCTGGACGTTCGGGCCCACCGCTGTTGCACTAGCCATCACTAGCCAGCACTAGTCTGCAATAGGCGGTTCGCGCCTAGCGGAACCCCGCGCGGCGCGCGAGAATTGCCGAGCCTTCACTCGGCCCCCGCGTCGCGATGCCGCCTTCCACATCTCGCTCGACTGCACCAACGTCGGCACGCGTGCTCGCGCGGGTCGTCGTGTTCTATGCATTCATCTTCGGCGTCGGCGCCGTCGCGTGGCGCTATTTGCCGCGCACGCATCTCATCACCACGGACTCGCTCGACGCCTTGTTCGGCGACGCGACCGGCACCATCCGCGGCAGCGGAAAGAATGCGGTGAGTGTCGCCACCGACCAGGGCACCCTCGCCGTCACCGTCATTCTGGCGATGCTTGGCTCCGCGCTGCTCGCGCTGCCCGTTGCGTGGATCTACACGCTGACGCGGGCGCGGCGCGGCTATCAGCAGTCGATCGTGCAATTGCTGATCGTCCTGCCGACGGTGATCGCCGGCGTGATCGTGCTCGTGAAGTACAGCATCGCGCTCGCGTTCGGGCTTGGCAGCGTCGTCGCGGCCGTGCGCTTCCGCAATTCGCTCGACGATAGCAAGGACGCCGTCTACGTGTTTCTCGTGACCGGTTTGGGGATTGCCGCCGCGGTCGACATGCCGGTGGCGATGGTGATTTCCGTGTTGTTCAACGCGGTCGTCGTCATTCTCTGGATGACGGATTTCGGTCGCACGCCCGTGGCGCTCGATGGCAGATTGGCCGAGCGGCGGTTGGAGCGCGCGCGGCAGCTGGCGCGCACGGGAACGTTCGTCGCGCGCATCGACGACGAAGTCCTGCGCAACATGACGGCGGAACAGCTCGAAGGCGTCGCGAAGCGGGCGTGGCGCCGCGCGCGCGAGAATCACCCCGACGGACACGGCAAGGGCGGCGATGAGGAGGTGCGCACCGAGACCCGCCTGCGGCTGCGCACGCGCGACTCGGGTCTCACGCGTCCACTGGTCGAGGCGCGGCTGGAGGACACGACGAAGCGCTGGAAACTCGGCGGCGTCTCGATGGAGCCCGATGGGACGTGCGTGCTCGAGTATGTCGTCCAGACGCGCAAGCGCACGACGCCCGACGAACTGCTCGCGCTCGTTGTTGCGACCGGTGGTCCCGAGTTGGTCGACGCCGAACTGGCGCGCTGAGCGGCGTGCTCGCGACCCTGTTTTCACTATGAGATTTCTCACGTCGATCTCCGGCGTGGCCGCATGGGGTCTCTTCGCCGGCGTGGGCGCGGCGCAGAATCCAAAGCCTCGCGCGCCGAAGGACACGTCGCTCGCGGCGCAGGCGAAGCGCGATACGGTGAAGCGCGCCAAGCTGGCGAAGATGCCGCACGACAGCCTCGCGGTTGCGCGCTTCTTCGAGCGCAGCGAGCCGCTGCCGGTCACGCTCGTGATCGACGTCAAGCGCATTCGGAGCGATCGCGATGCGAATGCGCCGTATCGCCAGGCGGTGTTCAGGTACAAGAATGACAGCGGCGGGATGATCTCGGTGCCGGCGAGGGTGCGCACGCGCGGCATCTGGCGTCTCAAGACGTGTGAGTTTCCGCCGCTGCGGATCAACTTCACGAGCGAAGCGACGAAGCACACGGTGTTCAAGGGCCTCGACAAGCCGAAGCTCGTGAACTATTGCCGCGACGACGACGCGTACGAGCAGTATCTGCTGCAGGAGTATCAGCTATACCGAGTGTATCGTTTGCTCACGCCGGCCAGCCACGCGGTGCGGCTGATGCGCATCACGTACGAGGACAGCGCGAGCGGCAAGGTCCAGGCGACGCGCTACGGCTTCATGGAGGAGGATCCCGACGCCGTCGCGGCGCGCATGAACGGCAAGATGCTCAAGATCACCGGCGCCGGTCCCGGCGATCTCGAGCCCTATCAGGACGCGCTGGTCGGCGTCTTTCAATACTTCATCGGCAATACCGACTTCGCGCTATCAGCGTTGCACAATGCCGAGCTGCTCGGCCGCAACAATGGCGACTATTTGCCGATCGTGTATGACTTCGATTTCGCCGGCGCCGTCAACGCGCGCTATGCGACGCCGGATCCCCGGCTCCACATCAACAGCGTGCGCGATCGCTTGTATCGCGGCTACTGCGTGCCGGACGAGGAGTATCCCAAAGTGTTCGCGCTGTTCAACGCGAAGAAGGATTCGATCTACGCGTTGTATCGCGATACGGTCGGCAAGTTGATTCGGCCGAGCGTCGTGGATGAGACGCTGGGGTATTTCGATCAGTTCTACAAGACGATCAATGATCCGCGCGCGGCGAAGGCGAGTATCGTCGAGGCGTGTTTGGGGAAGAAGAAGTAAGGCGTCATCCCGAGCGCAGCGAGGGATCTTCTTTCCCGGTAGAGAGCTCTAACCGGACAGAAGATCCCTCGTCGCTTCGCTCCTCGGGATGACAGGCTATTCCGAGCGCAACGCCACGATCGGCGACACCGACGACGCTCGGAGCGCCGGCAACAACACCGCCGCCACCGCCGCCGCCGAGAGCACACCCACCGCGAGGACGATCGACGCCGGATCGATGAGCGCCACGTCGTGCAGCTGGGCGCGCAACAGTCGCACACTCAGCAACGCGAGCGGCAGGCCGATCACCACGCCAAGCACGACCAATCGCATCGCGTCGATCAGCACCATGCTCACCAGATTCACGCGCTGCGCACCGAGCGCCACGCGCAGACCGATCTCTCCCGTGCGGCGTGAGATGGCATACGTCATCACCCCGTACAGTCCAACCGCCGCGAGAATCAACGCCAGCACGCCGAACGCTGTCGCGAGCTTCGCGAGCAGACGTTCCTGCGTGATCGTGTCGCGAATCAACGTGACGAGCGGATCGACGCCGTCGATCGGCAAGAGCGGATCGACGCTCTGGACCGCCTTGCGCAGCGGCTGCACCAGCGCCGTGGGATCGCCGCTCGTACTCACCTCCAACCGCAGCGATCCCGGCCAGCCGAGGTTGAGACTGTCGGCGGCGTGGACGAAGGGGAAATAGATGCGGCGAAGCGGCGCGGTGGCCAGCTCGTGGTCGCGCGTGTCGGCCAGCACGCCGACGATCTGCACCGCCACGCTGTCGTTGAAGTGGATGTATTTGCCGACGGCGTCGCCGTTGAAGAAGAACTTCGCCAGCGACTCATTCACCACGGCGACGCGCGGTACACCGGCTTCGTCGGACTTTGCGATGTCACGCCCGGCGAGGAGATGGGCTCCAATCGCGTGCGCATAGCCCGCGCCAACCTGGTCGTACGCGACATTGCTGTCGCTCGGCTGCCGCATTGCGAAACCGGGAATCTGAATGTTCGTAGCCGACTCGGTGCCGGAGAAGATGCCATTCTCCGAGAACGTGACCTCTTTCACGCCCGGCACCGCCGCGAGCCGGTCGCGCAGCTTGTTGGCGAACGGGCCGAGCAGCGGGCCTTGAATCCCGCGCGAGGTGACATCGACGTCGACGAGCACGAGATGATCGCGGTCGAGACCGATGTCCGTTGATTGCACGTTGCGAAGGCTGCGCACGAGCATCGTCGCGCCGACGAGCAACACGATCGACAGCGCGACTTGTCCCGTCACGAGCAGCGCGCCGAGCGGAGCCCTGCGTCCGCGAGCACCGAGCGCGGAGCCGGTGACGGCGGTGGCGCCCGCGCGCATCGTGGATGCGAGATCGACGCGCGACGCACGCACCGCCGGCGCGAGGCCAAACAGCGCGACGGCGGCGATCGACACGACCACCGTAAACGCCAGCACGGTGAAATCCATGTTCAATCGCAGCGGGATGGTGCCGCCATCGGCCGCCATCGTGAGCAGTGCACGACTGCCCCACCAGGCGACCAGGAGTCCCGCCGCCGCGCTCAATACCGCGAGCACCGCGCTTTCGGTCAGCAGCTGCCGCACGAGTCGCGAGCGATCGGCGCCGAGCGCGAGACGCACGCTCATCTCGCGACCGCGGGCGACGGCGCGCGCCAGGAGCAGGTTCGCGACGTTCGCGCAGATGATGCAGAGCAGCAGTGCCACGCCGATCATCAGCGTGATCAACGGCGCCTGGAAGGTCGTTCTCACCCGGGAGAATCCTTTCGATCCGTCGCTGACGTAGTAGGTGTGCTTGTCGGCCGCGAATTCCTGGGACAGGGACTGCGGGCCGCCGGCGAGCACGTGGCGCTTGATGATGTCGGGCAATACGAGCTTCGCCTGCGCGAGCGTCGCGCCGGGCTTGAGGCGGCCGAGCAGCAGCACCCAGCTCGCCGAGCGATCGTTGAGTATTTTCTGATGGGGCTGGAGCGACGGCTGCATCGAGATCGGCAACCAGAGGTCCGTCGAGGTGCCGACGATCTCGCCGCTGAATCCGGGCGGCGTAACGCCGATGATCGTCATCTTCACGCCGTCGATCGTCACCGTGCTGCCGATCGCGTCATTGCTCGCCTTGAATCGGCGCGTCCAATAGGAATTGCTGATCACGATGACTGGCGACGAGCCGGTCACGTCGTCCATGTGCGCGTCCAACGTGCGTCCCGCGAACGCCGGCACGCCCAGGAGGCTGAAATAGTTGCTCGAGACGAATCGTCCGTGCGGATGCTCGAGCTCTCGGCCACTCGAGACCTGGACGTCGAGACGACCGGTGCGGCCCGACGCGAGGACGTCGCTGAAGACGGGATTGTCGCCGCGAATGTCCTTGTAGAGCGGATACGAGAGCAGGTCGGTGCGCACCGACCCTTCCGAGAGACCGCCGATGCGCGACGGATCGCCGACGACGACGAGCTGCTCGGGATGCGCGACGGGCAACATGCGCATCAGGACGGCGTCGATGAGCGTGAAGATCGCCGTGTTCGCGCCGATGCCGACGGCGAGCGCGATCACGATCACCGCCGTGAAGCCGGCGTTGCGGCGCAGCGTGCGGAGCGCGTACGCGATGTCCTGTAAGAGATCTGCCATCATGTTCGTTCGTTGCCTCGCTCGTTCGCGTTGTTCGTCGAGCGTCATGCACGAGCTGCGCACGGCGTCGACGTTGCCGAACTGTCTCAGGGCTTCATGGCGCGCGTCATCGTAGGACCACCCGGCGGCGACCAGCCGTTGCACGCGCATGTCGAGATGGAACGCGAGCTCGTCGTCGACCTCGCGCGCGATGTGGTGCTTGCCGAACGGCATGCGGAACGCCCGGCGCATGGCGTGTTATGCGAGCGCGGGGGAGGAGGCGGCCAACGCCTTGCCGACGGCGCGCGCGTAGCGTTCCCACGATGACACTTCGGTGCGCAGTTGTGCGCGTCCGCTGCGGCTGAGCTGATAGTACTTCGCTCGGCGGTTGTTCTCGGAGTATCCCCACTCGGCCGTGAGCCAGCCGTTCTTCTCGAGTCGGTGCAGCGCGGTGTACAACGGGCCTTCTTCGACGAGGAGGTCGCCGTCCGTGATCATCTGGATCCACTCGGCGACGGCGTATCCGTGCCGCGGACCCCAGGTCAGTGCCTTGAGGATGAGTACATCGAGCGTGCCGCGGAGCAGTCCGCCGTCGGGATCGAGCATGGTGTTGTCCCCTCTGTGTTAGAGGGGAAAATAGGGTGTGGACCGCGAGGGGACAAGTTCTGGACTCCAAAAAAGCTCGAACAACGAACAGATCAGACACGATCTGACCAGATCTGTAGATCTTCGGCGGGCTGGCGTGCTCTCGCCCTGGACGGTTCAGATCTTGTCAGATCTTGTCAGACTCGGTCGTTGTTGGACAGTTCAATCCGGACGAGCGTTCGGTGGCGCGCGACTCAGCTTCCCGCCAACGCGGGCGGTACACGGCCTGGCGCTCGACGTGAGCGGTATCTCGACGTGAGCGGTATTTCGAATCGGCGTCGGAGGCCTGAGAGCCGAGTCTCCGTCGGCACGGTTGGCTCATTCATCCCATGGCGGTGTCGGGATTCCGAATGCAAAGATTGTGAATTCAGTTGTTCGGACTCCTTGCTGACAAACGGATGGCGGGGTAAGCTCGTGCCGGTCGCTCCTCAAGCATTCGCCTCCTATCCGCACTACGTGACCGCGCGGCTCGCGTCACTCATTCAAAACGCCATCGGCCCGGACTACCGCATCGAGCAGGAGCTCTCGGGCGGTGGGATGAGCCGGTTATTTCTCGCGACCGACATCCGCCACGACCGCCGGGTGGTGGTGAAGGTGTTGTCGCCGGATCTGATCACGGAGCAGAGCACCGCGCGTTTCCGCCGCGAGATCGAGCTCACCGTGAAGCTGCAGCATCCGCACATCCTGCCGATTCTGACCAGCGGTGCGTGGGAGGACGTGCTGTACTACATCACGCCGTTCATCCCCGGCGAGAGTTTGCGGGAGCGCATCGCGCGCGACGGGAAGCTGCCGCTGGATGACATCGTGAAGATCCTGCGTGATGTGAGCGGCGCGTTGGCGTTCGCGCATCAGCGTGGCATCGCGCATCGCGATGTGAAGCCGGGGAATATCCTGCTCGCCGAAGGGCATGCGATTCTCGCGGACTTTGGAATTGCGCGGGCGATCGGGACGACGCAGCAGGGGACGCCGATCACGACGACCGGGTTGGTGCCGGGGACGCCGGCGTACATGGCGCCGGAGCTGCCGACGGATGAGAAGGCGGACGTGTATGCGCTCGGTGTCGTGGCGTATGAGATGTTGGTCGGGAAACTCCCCAAACGAGCTGTAACAGCAAGAGAAATCATCGCCGGTCGCGGCCGGCTGTCGATGGACCATCGACGAAGGCTGGTCGATCTCGCCGCCGTCGTCGCGCGCGCCCTTGCTGGGCCAGTTGATCGTCGAACTGAGACCACCGCCGAGCTGCGCGCCGAACTTGAGAAGATTGGCGGACAGACTCGCCGCGCCCGACTCGCATTCATCGTTACAAGCATTTCCGTCGTCGTCGCCGCCGCCGTGACCGGAGTCGTATTCCTTACAAGGCAGCGCATCCCACCCGCGGACTCGTACGCTGTCCTCTCGATCGGCATCGATTCGTTGAATGTCGTCTCGCCGCTCCGCGATGCGATGGCGGAGTGGCGGGGAGTCACCGTCGTGGAGACGCGAACGCCCAACCTGGATGGCGAAGCTTCGCCAGATGCGGTGAATCGTGCCACACAAAGCCTGGCGGAGCACGTCGTCGTTCTCCAGGCAACTCGCGGGGGAGACAGCGTATTCGTGAAAGCGACTGTCTATGGGGGGTCGACTGACCACTCGCCACGCTCGAGTCGCACTGCGTACGCCAGCCGCGGTCGCAAGTCCGATCAAACCATGGTCTTTCGTCGGCTCGCGAACTCGCTACTGCGTGCCGGCAATGAGTTGCCGTGGAATTCGGCGACAGATGATGCGACCGCTTCACTCGCTGCATGGCGCATCTATGACGGAGGACGCGCCGCCCTCGCACGCTGGGACTTATCAGGTGCAGCGGCGCAATTCCGCGCAGCGATCCGCGTAGATGCACGGGTTGCGCCCGCACACGTGTGGCTCAGCCAAACGATTCTGTGGATCGGACGTGACGCCCAATTCACCGAGGCGCGGATCTCGGCCGAGCGCGCCCTCGAGTCTGGCGAATTGGACGCGCGAGATTCCATTCATGCAGCCGGACTCCTTGCATTGGCGGCTGGCCATTTTCCCGAAGCTTGCGCTGCGTTTCAGCAACTCAAGCTGACCGACTCCACTCGTGTAGTGCCGTGGATTGGATTGGGTGACTGTCGTGCGTGGGATCGGGCCGTCATCGTCAGTCGACGCTCGCCCAGCGGCAGCGCATTCCGCGGATCATTCGAAGAAGCGTCGCACTCGTATCAGCGGGCGGCGGAGTTGGGGTCGACTGACAGTTCCTCCGCCTTCCAAGGATGGATCCTCGGCCGTCTTTCACGAGTTCGGTACGCAGTCCCGAACGTCGCGCGAATGGGGGTAAGCAGCGGGGGTGACTCGATAACGTACGCCGCGCTGCCGGTTCTTGATCACGATACTCTCGCGTTTTGGCCGCTTCCCCTCACCGAGCTATCTACGAATCGAGGGCAATTGCCGTCGGGTCTGATGCTCGACGCAATCCGGCGAAACCGGGCGATGATGCGCCGGGTCGCCGAAGAATGGGTTCGCCGCGCACCCCAAGATCCGGCGGCCTACGACTCGCTCGCGACATGGGTCGAGGTATCGGGCGGCGTTGCTACGGTTGGTGAAGCCCAGCTGTCCACGAGCGATGTTGTGCGGCGCGCCCTTCAGCTGGCCAGTGACTCAAGTGAAAGAATCCATCTTGGTGTCAGCACGGTTCGGCTGCTCGTTAAAGACGGCAAATTCGCGGCAGCTCGTATCATGGCCGAATCGTTGCTTGCGGCAGGCGCCGGCATACACACGCCGTATGTGCCCGGCGTTGCTGGGTTGGCCGCCTTAATTGGTCACATCGACGAGGCCGCGCGGTTGCTTGCTTTGGACCCGGAGAATACGGCAGTTACTGGGCCACGCGGCATTCGGACGCCGCTCCCACGCCAGGTCTCGCAAGTCGCGGGGCGACTCGTGGCGTATGCCTCTTTGGGCGCGAACGCCGACACGACGGAGTTGCTCCTTCTGCGGTTCACACAACTCTTGCCGAGCTACTTCACTGATAGCGCGTCCGCGAGTGAGATCCGCGAGGCGATACTTGCCAGGCCACTCGCCCTCGCGTATCCGGTGGGCGGTGAGCTGTTTCGAACAATCGCACCGAGGAACAATCCACTCCTCCAGCTTATCTCGCTCGAGCAGCACAACGACGTCCCCGGCACTCAGCGCCTGTTGCGCGACCTGCAACGCCGAGACCGGGTCGGCGAGCCTGGCTTCATCGAGTTGACATATGTACACGCGAAGGCGGAGTTGTTCGTGGGTGACACGAGCGAGGCGACGCGAATGCTCGACCTGACGCTCCAGGCTCTGCCGACGCTGCAACCGATGCTGCTCGAGCAGGTCCCACAAGTCGGAGCGCTGGTTCGCGCTCTCGCCCTTCGCGCGGAAATCGCACGCGCGAAGGGCGATGGGTCGACCGCTGTCGAGTGCGCGGCCGCCGTGAGAGAGCTATTCAAGGATGCTGATCCGCAGCTTCAACCGCTCGTCAGGCGAATGCGCGCGATTGCGCCGTAACGGCGAAATCTCACCAAGCCTTCGTCAACACTGAACAGGGAGCGAAAATGCGCGAACTCTCGTCGAAACATCTACTCGTGATCTGTGCCGTGATGGGGTTCACCGGGGTCCGTCCCGAAGACCCGGATCCCAACGCGTCGCCGGCGTTGCAGCAAACGGTTGAGTATTACGTTCAGCACCCAGATCTATTCAAGGAGTTCGCGGGAAACCCTGACAATTGGAGAAACAAAAAGGCAATGGTGTTCCCAACGGCACTAATTCACGGCGATGGGTGCACGTTGGACAAGGACGTCATTATCACGCCGGCGAAACAAGACAGACATCTCATTCATAAGCGAGACCATCATCCGGCGGAGAACAGCGACCTCGATGACTGGAGCAAAGGCTATCTCGTCGGCCGGATTGATAATCCGAATGGGTGCGCCGTTCTGCCGATGCACGCCGGCCAGGGTGTGACCTATTGGATCGTTCGCGCGAATCCGAATGGGCACGACTACCAATCCTTGCTCGTCTCTGGTGAGATACCCGAGATGCCGGCAAAACCTCAGCATTTCGGGAAGTGCGACGTCGACCCGCACGATCAGAAGGAAGACATCGCCGCCGGATACACGACGGAGGAAGAGTGTCATCACACGTTCATGGCCAGGCTCGTCAAAGACAAAGCGTTTCGAAACGCTCGATTCGCCGAGTTGGAACAGCGACAAAAGGGGACGCTTAAGATTCGCCACGCGAACCAGCTGAAACCCCTGACAGATGCGGACTTCGCGCTTTGGTTCTCATGCTATCAAGGCTGTTGCTATGCCGACGGGTTCACCGAGTGAACGAGCGATACCTCCTCGCCACTTGCCGATGATTGGCCTCCGTTGCATCCTCCCAAGATCAACTCCTCTTTGGAGATGCACGTGACCCCGCAGTCCCGTTCTCGCCGCACCGCTTCGACGCCCTACCCCCGCCTCACCCACCCCCTCGTCCGCGACGCCTCGGGCGTCCTCCGTCCCACCTCCTGGGACGCCGCACTCGACGCCGCGGCCGAGGGATTTCGCCGGAATCTGTTGCAAAAAGGCCGCACGGCCACCGGCATCTTCTCGTGCTCCAAATCGACCAACGAGGTCAACTACCTCGCGTCGAAAATGGCACGGCAGGTCTTCGGCAATAACAACGTCGATTCATGTAATCGAACCTGACACGCCCCCTCGGTCGTCGGTCTGACGGCCATCCTGGGGGCGGGCGGATCCACCTCGTCGTACGAGGAAGCGGAGCACACCGACTTCGTCTTCCTCTGGGGATCGAACGCCCGCGATGCACACCCGATCTGGTTCCACCATCTCCTCAAGGGGATCCAGAACGGGGCGACGCTGCACGTCGTCGACCCGCGCCGCACCACCTCCGCCGCGTGGGCCGACGTGTGGCTCGGCCTCAACGTCGGCACCGACATCGCGCTCGCCAACGCCATGGCGCGCGTCATCATCCACGCGGGACTCCACGACGCATCGTTCATCGCGCGCGCGACCACCGGCTTCGACGACTACCGCGCGACGGTCGAACCCTACACGCTCGAATACGCCGCCGGCGTCACCGGCGTGCCGGCGGCAGGTATTGAAGAATCGGCATTAGCATATGCGAAAGCCGACCGCGCGATGATCTGCTGGACGTTGGGCATCACCGAACACCACAACGCGGTCGACAACGTCGTCGCGCTCATCAACCTCGCCCTGCTCACCGGACACGTCGGCCGCTACGGCTGCGGCTGCAACCCGCTCCGCGGACAGAACAACGTCCAGGGCGGCGGTGACATGGGCGCGCTCCCCAACAAGCTCCCGGGATTTCAGGACGTCGAGAATCCCGAGCACCGCACCAAATACGAGACCGCGTGGGGCAGAGACATCATCCCGCACGACGGCTGGAACCTGAGCGAGATGATCGACGCGATGAGCCGCAAGGAGCTCACCGCCCTCTACGTCATCGGCGAAAACCCCGCGCAGTCCGACGCCGATGCCTCGCACGTCACGCACCTGTTAGAGAACCTGGATCACTTGGTAGTGCAGGAAATCTTCCTCACCAAGACGGCCCAGCTCGCGCACGTCGTCCTTCCCGCGGCCGCGACGTGGGCCGAGGGCGAAGGCACGGTCACCAACAGCGAGCGCCGCGTCCAGCGCGTGCGCAAAGCGATCGAGCCGCCCGCCGACGCGCGCGACGAGATCTGGATCATGTCCGAGCTCGCCCGACGGCTCGGCTACGACTGGGGGCATCCCACGGCCGAAGACACGTGGAATGAGCTGCGGTCCCTCTCGCCACAGCTCTATGGAATGTCCTACGAGCGCCTCGAGGCACTCGGCGGACTTCAATGGCCGTGTCCCTCGCTCGACCATCCGGGCACCAAGTTCCTGCACGCGCGCCTGTGGGAAGAGGAGTTGGCCAATCGCGGACGTCTCGCGCCGTTCTCGTGTGTCGAACATTCCGGACCAGTCGAAATGCCCGACGAGGAGTATCCGTTCATCCTCAGCACGGGTCGTCGATTAGAATCCTATAATACCGGCGTGCAGACGGGCGGCTACGAGTCGCCGCTGCATCGCGGAGAGACGGTCGACATCTCGCCCGAAGATGCCGAGCGGCTCGGTGTCGAGCAGGGCGACGTCGTGCGCGTCACGTCGCGCCGCGGATCGATCGAGGCACCGGTGCACGTCGACCGAAGCTTGCGCCCGGGCGGCGTGTTCATGACGCTGCACTTCCCCGACGACGTCGAGACGAATCTCCTGACGATCAACGCGACCGATCCGCGCTCAGGCACCGCCGAATTCAAGGCATGCGCGGTGCGCGTCGAACCGGTGCGCACGTCGCGCGCGCATGCCAAACGCGACGCACGGCCTTTTGCCGCTGCTGGAGACGATTGATGGATCTACACCTGCGGCACGCCGCCCCAACTGATGACGAGCGTGCCGCGGTGGATGCGGTGCTTGGACCTCCGCGATCCCAGTGGGACGGCGGCGATCGCGATCCGGATCGCGATTCACACGTGGGATTCGGCGGCCGCGAAGCACGCTCGCGCCGTCACATGCTGCTTCCGGCGCTGCGCGCACTGCAATCACGCGTCGGATGGATCAGCGAGACGGGGCTCGACTACGTGTGCGCGCGACTCGACGTCGCGCCGGCCGAGGCGTGGGGGGTCGCGACGTTCTATGCGCTCTTGTCGACGACACCGCGCGCGCGCCGCGTACTGCACGTGTGCGACGACGTCGCCTGCCGATGCAACGGCGCCGCCGAGCTGATCGAACAGCTCGAGCGAACCGTCGGACCGGCGCATGCGCATGGTCCCGACGGTGACCACGTCAGCGTCGATCCCAACGGGGCGGTGTGGATGCGCTCGCCGTGTTTAGGATTCTGTGATCACGCGCCGGCGGCGTTCGTGCAGGAATTTGGGGCAGAGGCGAGGGAGTATCTCACTTCTGGCATCCCGAGCGCAGCCGGGGATCTAGCGTCCCGAACCGGGGACTGGCCGTTCGGCCGGGACGCTGGATCCCTCGCTGCGCTCGGGATGACAGACGTTCCGCAAAAGGGCGATCCTGCCCTCCGCCTCCTCAAACGCGTCGGCGTCATCGATCCCACCGACATCACGGCCTATCGGACGAGCGGCGGCTTCGACGCACTCCGCCGGGCCATCGAGATCGGCCCCGACGCGGTCATCAAGGAAGTCATCGACTCGCGCCTCATGGGCCGCGGCGGCGCCGCGTTTCCCACCGGCCGCAAATGGGACGCGGTCGCCAAGCAGGCCGCGCACCCGCACTATCTGATCTGCAACGCCGATGAGTCCGAGCCCGGCACGTTCAAGGACCGCGTACTGCTCGACGGGGATCCGTTCGCGATCGTCGAAGCGATGACCATCGCCGCGTTCGCCACCGGCTGCGAGCGCGGGTTTCTCTACATTCGGGGCGAATATCCGCTGGGCGCAGAGCGAATGCAGCATGCCATCGACGAAGCGCGCACCCACAACTTCCTCGGCGCCGACATCCTCGGCCGCGGCGTCACCTTCGACATCGAGATCCGCCGCGGCGCCGGCGCCTACATCTGCGGCGAAGAGACGGCGATCTTCAACTCGATCGAGGGATTTCGCGGCGAGCCGCGCAACAAGCCGCCCTTTCCGGTGCAGGCGGGGTTGTTCGGTCTGCCGACCGTCGTCAACAACGTCGAGACATTGGCGAACATTCCACTTATAGTATTACAGGGTGGTAATGCGTTCGCCGCCGGCGGCAGCGAGCTGTCGACCGGGCCAAAGCTGTTCTGTCTGAGCGGGCACGTCGCGCGGCCAGGCGTTTATGAGGTGCCGTTCGGCAAGACGCTACGCGAGATGATCGCGCTCGCCGGCGGGATTCCCGACGGGCGATCGCCGCAGGCCGTGCTCCTCGGCGGCGCGGCCGGCGTGTTCGTCGGGCCCGCCGACCTCGACATGCCGCTTTCGTTCGAGGGCGCCCGCGCGGCCAGGGCCACGCTCGGCTCCGGCGTGATCGTGGTGTTCGACGATACCGTGGACATGCGGCAGATTCTCGTGCGCATCGCGGGATTCTTCCGCGACGAATCGTGCGGCCAATGCGTGCCGTGCCGCGTGGGAACCGTGCGGCAGGAAGAGGCGTTGTATCGCATTGCCAGCGGAAAGACGATTGGCGGCGTAGCTCAGGAGATCGCGCTGCTCGACGAGGTTGGCCAGGCGATGAAAGACGCATCGATCTGCGGGCTCGGCCAAACCGCCTACGCGGCGATCGAGTCGGCAATCCATCGAGTTGGAGTATTGAAGTAATGTCATCCCGAGCGAAGCGAGGGATCTCGCGTATATGTATGAGTGATGTCCCTCTATCGAGATGCCAGATTCCTCGCCTTCGGCTCGGAATGACGGCTGGGGGCAGTCGCGGAATGACGCCGGAGCGCATGTGAGCTCCATAACAGCGCCGCTCGTCCAACTCCAGCGCCCCACGATCGCCACCGATCGCGCGCGGCGCACCTCCACGCGCACCATCCATCTCACGATCGACGGACAGGCCGTCGCCGTGCGCGAAGGCACGACGGTGCTCGCCGCGTGCCGCGAAATCGGCGTCGAGATTCCGACGCTGTGCTTTCTCGAGACACTGCATCCCGTCAACGCGTGCCGCATCTGCGTCGTCGAGCTCGAGGGCGCCCGCGTGCTGATACCGGCTTGCTCGCGCGCGGCGGAAGACGGGATGGTGATCCACACCAACTCGCCGCGCGTCAAGCACAGTCGCAAGCTCGTGCTCGAGCTGTTGGCGTCGTCGGTCGATCTCTCGACCACGCCGCAAGTCGCCGAGTGGCTGCGCGAGTACAGCGCGGTGCCGGAGCGCTTCGGTCCGCCCGCGCCGCCGGCGCCGCCAGGCACTCGCGATGCGTCGATCCCCGGACATCATGCGACGCCAAATCCCGACGTCGCCGCCACGGTCGCCGAGCCGACGACGATCGACAACGATCTGTACGTGCGCGACTACGCCAAGTGCATTCTCTGCTACAAATGCGTCGAGGCATGCGGACCCGATCATCAGAATACGTTCGCGATCGCGGTCGCCGGGCGCGGATTCGATGCACGCATCTCGACCGAGTTTGCGGTGCCACTTCCCGAATCGGCGTGCGTGTACTGCGGCAACTGCATCGCGGTGTGTCCCACCGGCGCACTGATGGCGAAACGCGAGTTCGACATGCGCACCGAGGGCACGTTCGACGAAGCGCGACAGACGACCACCGACACGATCTGTCCCTATTGCGGCGTCGGCTGCACCTTGCGCTTGCACGTGCAGGATGAGCAAATCGTCAAGGCCATGTCGCCGCTCGAGAACACCATCACGCAGGGCAACCTCTGCATCAAGGGCCGATTCGGTTGGCGCTTCGTGCAGAACCGCGGCGAAGTCGTCGTGCCCGATGCCGCGAGCGGGAATGGCCGTCACTGATCACGCGCATCATCCGCTCGTCGGTCTGGGATACGCCGAGCCATCGGCGACGCGCGAGTTCACTCGGCTTGGCGCCGAGGGGCCGGTCGCGGCGTCGGCAGACGTGGCGGAGGAAGTGCCGATCGCATTCGTGTACAACGGCCGGCCGCACGTCGTGGTGATGGGTACGCCCGGCGATCTCGAGGATCTCGCGACGGGGTTCAGCATCACCGAAGGCATCGTGCGCGATCTCGCGGCCGTCGAGCGCGTCGAGGTGGTGCGCGCGAGTCACGGCATCGAGTTGCAGATTCAAATCCCTTCGACGGATGCCGAGCGACTTGCCGAGCGCTCGCGCGGACTGGTGGCGCGCACCGGCTGTGGGTTGTGCGGCATCGAGACGATCAATGACGCGATGCGTGTGCCGGTCGCCGTCGGCAACGCGCTGCGTGTGACGCCGAATGCGATCGCGTTGTCGGCGATGGACCTGTCGCGGCGCCAGCGATTGAACAACGCGACGAGCACCGTGCACGCCGCCGGTTGGGCGACGAGTGACGGCAACGTTGCGATCGTGCGTGAAGATGTCGGACGTCACAACGCGCTCGACAAATTGCTGGGCGCCGCAGTGCGCGAAGGACTGCGCGACGGATTCATCGTCGTGACGAGCCGCGCGAGTTACGAGATGGTACAGAAAGTCGCCGCGCTCGGCGTCGAGCTGATCGCGGCAATTTCACGACCGACCGGCTTGGCGATTCGATTCGCGGAAGCGGCGAACGTCACGCTGGTCGGGCTGGTGCGGGGCAGTTCGGCCAATGTGTATACGAATCCTCAACGAATAACCGCTACCGTGTCATCCTGAGCGAGCGTCAGCGGGTCGAAGGACCCTGCCCCGACGGAGCACCTCTCCTCGGTGCACGGGGGTCCCTCGACTCCCCCTCGCTACGCTCAGGGTCGCTCGGGATGACACCCGCGCAAGAGAGAGAAACGATGACCACGACAGCCTTCCGCTCCGACATCGAAATCGCACAACGCGTGAAGATGCGCCCCATCGAGGACGTCGCGGCCGAGCTTGGACT
This sequence comes from Gemmatimonadaceae bacterium, assembly GCA_035606695.1. Classification (NCBI taxonomy): domain Bacteria; kingdom Pseudomonadati; phylum Gemmatimonadota; class Gemmatimonadia; order Gemmatimonadales; family Gemmatimonadaceae; species Gemmatimonadaceae bacterium. Next base: position 118,609 of record DATNEW010000023.1, on the reverse strand, counting down.
CGGCCGCGATGAGCTCGACTTCTACGGCAAGTACAAGGCGAAGATTCCGCTCGATATCGCGGCGCGTCCGGTACGGGGGAGGCTCGTCGTCGTGACGTCGACGAATCCGACGCCCGCCGGCGAAGGCAAGAGCACCGTCTCCGTCGGCCTCGCGCAAGCGTTGCGGCGCATGGGAAAGAAAGTCGCGTTGTGCATTCGCGAGCCCAGCCTCGGACCCGTCTTCGGCGTGAAGGGCGGCGCCGCCGGCGGCGGCTATTCGCAGGTGGTGCCGATGGACGACATCAACCTGCACTTCACCGGCGACTTCCACGCGATTTCGAGCGCGCACGCGCTGCTCGCCGCGCTGCTCGACAATCATTTGCAGCAAGGCAACTCGCTCAACATCGATCCGCGCCGCATCACGTGGCCGCGCACGATCGACATGAACGATCGCGCGCTGCGCAATTGCATCATCGGCCTGGGTGGCCCGGGCGACGGTGTGGTGCGCGAAGACCACTTCGTCATCATTCCGGCGAGCGAGATCATGGCAATCGTCGCGCTGTCGACGAGCACGCAGGATCTCGAGGAGCGATTGGCGCGCATCATCGTCGGCGCGACGGCCGGAAAGGACAAGCGTCCCGTCACCGCGGGCGAGCTGCGCGCGACCGGCGCAATGGCGCTGCTGCTCAAGGACGCAATGCGGCCGAATCTCGTGCAGACGCTCGAGGGCGGCCCGGCCTTCGTTCACGCCGGCCCGTTCGGCAACATCGCGCACGGCTGCAACAGCATTCTGGCGACGCGATCGGCGCTCGCGCTCGCCGACATCGTCGTCACCGAGGCGGGTTTCGGCTCCGATCTCGGCGCAGAAAAGTTCTTTGATATCAAATGTCGAATGGGTGGGCTGAATCCCGAGGCGGCGGTGATCGTCGCGACGGTACGGTCGCTCAAGATGCACGGCGGCGCGGACAAGAAGCACTTGGGCACCGAGGACCTCCGCGCGCTCGAGGCAGGGTTGCCCAATCTCGAGAAACACATCGAGAACGTCAGGCACTTCGGCGTGCCGGCGGTGGTCTCGATCAACCGCCGCAACACCGACACGGATGCCGAGGTGCGCATCATTCACGATTTCGTGAAGAGGCTTGGGCTTCCTGTGGCGATCACCGATGTCTTCGCGCAGGGCGGGGAAGGCGGCGAAGCGTTGGGCGGTGAGCTGCTCGCGTTGCTCGAGAAGAAGAGCTCCGAATTTCGTCCGCTCTATCCGACGAATCTGCCGATCAAGGAAAAGATCGACATCATCGTCAAACAGATTTACGGCGGCGACGGTGCGGACTACTCACCCGAAGCGGATCGCGCGATCACCTACATCGAATCGATCGGACTCGGCAACACGCCGGTGTGCATGGCGAAGACGCAGTATTCGCTCAGCGATGACCCGACGAAGCTCGGCCGTCCGCGCGGGTTCCGCATCGAGGTCAACGTGGTGCGGCCGTCGGCGGGCGCGGGGTTCGTCGTCGCCGAGTGCGGGGACATCATGACGATGCCGGGGTTGCCGAAGGAGCCGGCGGCGGAGAGAATGGCGCGGTTGCCGAGCGGGGAGATCGTCGGGCTGTTCTAGAAGCGTCACCCTGTACGCGCGACGCGAAAGGATCTCATCCGCGTCCATGCGGATGAGATCCTTTCGGCACTGCTCGTCGGCGCTGACCGACGCGTGCGTTTCGTGGTTGCGATCAGCCGTGTGGATTTTGCCGATCGAACACGAGCCGCACTTTGCCAATGCCGTCCACGTCGATGACGCGTGCGTTAGGCTCACGTCTGCGCATATTCGGAACAGCCGTCTCTTGAAGGTTGCCGTAGACCAGATTCAGCTTGCGCCATTGCGTCTGCCCAGCCGTCTCGAGCTTGATGAGCCCATCCGGCATGATGGTCCAGACGCGGCGGGACGTCAGCGATGGAACCGCTCTCTTGTCGAGGGTCAACACGTACCTCGCGTTCAAGTAGGAAACGTGTGTCAGTTGCTCGTCCGCCAACACGACGATTTCCGGTTCGTCAGCGCTTGGATCGCGAATCACCTTCGCGACGGCGCCTCCGAGCTGCGAGGCCGCCGCGAGCCCGTAGGATGTCGTCGGCGTTGATGCAACGGGCAGTTTGTCCATCGTGGCACTGCGGCCAAAAGGTGACGGCGCCGTCCGCGCGCGAACGCTTACGGACATAGGCTTCGGGCCGGACATTAGCGGTTTGTAACTAGGAATCGCCAAATTCACGCCGGACGTTCCACCAAAGCGATTCCCCAACAGGCTGTAGAGGCCATCTTCGCCGCGACCGGCCGCAGCCGGCCGTCGCACGGCAGGCAGCCCGCCGGAGCGGTCGAAAACGGAAACAGCACGACAGCGCCGACACAGCGCGGCATTCACTGCTCCGTGATGAGGAGATCAACGCCGTTCGCCCTTACCTACACGCCGGATACGATGGATCCGCCCCGGTGATCGCCACCCGGTTCGGCCGCTCCGCGATCGTCCACATGATGTCGTGAATGAAATTCCCGATCTTCGCCATGTGATCGTAATCCGCGTACCGCGGCTCATCCGTCGCCTGGTGATAGTCCTCGGCGTACCCCGTCGAGAAATACGTCACCGGCACGTCGTGATGGACGTAGTTCACTTGATCGCTGCGGCAGAACCGATTCATCGGATTCGCCGGCACGTCCCACGTGTGATCGATCGCGATCGGATTCGTCGTGCTGTGCGTCGCGATCGAATCGATGATCTCGCCGAACTCGCGCGACAGGCGGCGCGAGCCGAGCGTCTGAATGGAATTCGGTCCGCCGTTGATCACCTGATCCGCGCGGCCCTTCGACTCCATGTCCATGTTGAGCGCCGCATCGATCGAGTCGAGCGGGATGGTCGGATGATCGGTGAACCAGCGCGAGCCGAGCAGCCCCGCTTCCTCGCCTTCGTGCGAGATGAAGATGATCGAGCGCGCGGGCTTCTCCTTCGCGAACTTCTCCGCGACCTCGAGCAGAATCACCGTGCCCGAGCCATCGTCGTCGGCGCCGTTCATGATCGAATCGCGGCGCGGCGGACGGATGCCGCGCGCGCGCGCGATGAGCGAATCGATCTCATGCTCCTGCTCGGCCGTGGGACGACAGGCCGGATCGTTCGCGCCCTGGCGGCGTGTGATCATGTTGACCGCGCGGAGCGAATCATGATCGACCGCGGTGGCGTTCACGCCGACGTGATCGTTGTGCGCGCCGACGAGCACGTACTCGCCGGCGAGCTTGGGATCGCTGCCGGGCAGAATCGCGATGACGTTGCGTCCCGGTGTCGGCGAGATGTGCCACGAATAATTCCACGATCCGCTCACCGGCGCGCCGCTCGCGCCTAGCTGGAGCTCGTTCACGGGACGGCCGAACAAACGCTCGGCGGTGGCAGGGGTGATCGCCGCGGCGCCGAGTGACCCGGCGGCGGGTGTGACCTGCATGATCATGCGCGGCGAGAATGCAGTGTTGACGCCGATGCGCGTCATGCGGTTCGTGTCGATCGCGACGAGCAGCACACCCGCCGCTCCCGCCTCCTGCGCGCGTGTGTCGCGCGCCGCGAGTCCAGCACCGCGTCCGCCGCGTCCACCACCACGTCCGCCCCGCGCCATGCTGTCCGCACGCTGCTCCGCCTCGACGCGAGCCGCCGCCGCCGCGCCGAACTTGTCGGGGACGGAATCACAACGAACGACGCGCGCCATCCCGCGACCGCCGCCAAGTCCCGCCGCGGCAGCCGTGGCCGTGAAGACGACCACCTTCCCGCGCACCTGCGACGCATCGAGATGCGCGCTCGTATCGCCCCAACGACCGCCGAACACCGTCGGCACGTTGTTGAAGTTTGCGCTCGCGCCGATGCCATTCGTCGCCGTCGGCGCAACGGGCACCCAATCCGTCCGCGCGGCCAGCGGCTGACCACTCGCCATCAAGCGCGATGCGTTTGCGTCGAATGAGGCGGGTCCGTAAGGGAGAATTTGAAAGTACGTTCCATGCTCGCCGCCCGGCTTGAGCCCGAGACGTCGAAACTCGGACGCGATGTAGTCGGTGCCTTTGAGGTTTCCGGGCTCGCCGATCTTGCGGCCCTGCATCGAATCGTCGGCGAACTGGTACAGACGCGTACGCAGATCGTTCGCGGTGATCGCGGTCTCGGTCGGACGAGGCGTCCACGTCGCCGGTCCCTCGTCGGGCCACACGGCGCCAGGCACGCGCGATGCGGCCGGCGCGGCGCTGCTCGACATGGCGCTGCTGCCGCTTCCGGCGCACGCGGTGAAGCCGGCGAAGCTGGCGAAGCCGCCGGTCAAAAGAAAAGCAAACGGAACAAAGCGACGGTTCACGGTGGAACTCCCAGGCTTGCGAGGATAGCGTAGAGGGACGGCCATTCACCCTCCGGCGGACTCCATGATCAGAACGTTTGGCGTCACATTGACGTTGATCCCCGCGCTGCTGTCGGCGCAAGGCGCAGGGGCGGCGAAAACAGCGCCCGCGCAGGCACTTACCGTGCGCAACACGCTGACGGAAGCGCAGCAGATCGCTTCGGCCGTTCTCCCGCTGCCGCAGGAGTTCCGCGCCGACGCCACCGTGCTCGGCTACCGTGCGGGATCGACGACGCTGACCGTGCTGCGCACGGGGAAAGGGGCGTTCACCTGCCTGGCGAGCGATCCCGCGCAGTCGCGCTTTCACGTCGCGTGCTATCACAATTCGCTCGAGCCGTTCATGGCGCGCGGGCGTGCATTGCGCGAGCGGGGTGTGAAAGGCGACCAGGTCGACACGGTGCGCTTCGCGGAGATCAAGGCGGGGAAGCTCGTGATGCCGAAGCAGCCCGCGGCGCTGTATCAGCTGACCGGTCCCGCGGGCAGCTATGATGCCGCTACGAATACCGCGAAGGGCGCATCGGCGCTCGACGTCGTGTACATCAGCGGCGCGACGACGGCGACGACCGGTCTGTCCGATCGGCCGAATGCCGGTCCGTGGATCATGTATCCGGGCACGCCGAAAGCGCACATCATGCTGACGCCGAAGATGTGAGAGCGGCGCGGCTGCGCCGCGGGGGGTGGCGCGGCTGCGCCGCAGGGGAGCGAGCCCGGCCGTTCGCGTTCGTTGGACCATTTGAAACCAACGGTCCCCGGCTTCGTGGTGTCCAAGGAGATGCCGCTGCCGGTGCGACGCCGCTGTTGCGCGTGAGATAAAAAATTATCACATTGGGATAAGTTCTTATCTCTCGACCCGCTGTTGCAGGCTGACACAGGCGGGACTTCATCGTTTCATAATCGTCCTGTCATCGTACGGCGCTGTCCGAACCACGTCGGAACTACTAAGGTGATGCGAGGTAGACTACTCGCCCGCCGCGGTCTCCCATCCACCCCCTCCAAGGACCCGAGGGTTTCGCGATGCAACACCTCCGCAAACGCTGGCTCCCCGTTCTGCTCGTCGCCTTGATCGTCGGCGGCCCCATTGCCTGGTACAAGTGGCCATCGACCGCATCGGCGGCAGAAGCGGCGCTCACCGCGCCCGTGAAACAGGGGAACTTCAAGGTCGCGGTCACCACCACCGGCGAGTTGCGCGCGCGAAAGTTCGTGCAAATCCAGGGGCCCAATTCCATGCCCGCGCAGGTCTACCAGTCCAAGATCACGTGGATGGTTCCTGAAGGCACGGTCGTGAAGGAAGGCGACAAGATCGCCGATCTCGATCGCGCGCCGGCAGCGACGCGCCTCTCCAGCGTGCAGCTCGACCTCCAGAAGGCACAGGCCGAGTACACCAACGCGTCGCTCGACTCCACGCTGAATCTCGCGCAGGCGCGCGAAGACGTGCGTACCGCGGAGTACGGCCTCGAGGAAAAGAAGATCGCGAAGGAGCAGGCGCAGTACGAGGCGCCGACCATCAAGCGTCAGGCGGAAATCGACTTCGAGAAGGCGCAGCGCGCGCTCGATCAGTCCAAGCGCAATCTCGACACGAAGACGAAGCAGGCCGTCGCGAAGATGTCGGTCGCGGGCGCCGAGCTCGGACGCCAGCAGAACAATCTCAAGACGATTCAGGACGTGATGGGCGGCTTCACGATCAACGCGCCGTCGCCCGGCATGGTCATTTACGTGCGCGAATGGAACGGCAAGAAGAAGGGCGTCGGCTCGCAGTGGAACACCTGGGACCCGACGGTCGCCACGCTGCCCGACCTCTCGCAGATGGAATCGCAGACCTACGTGAACGAAGTCGACGTGCGGAAGCTCGCCGTGGGCCAGTCCGTCGTCATCTCGCTCGACGCCGATCCGACGAAGAAGCTGAACGGCAAGGTCACCGCGGTCGCGAACGTCGGCGAACAGCGGCCGAATCAGGATTCAAAGGTCTTTGAAGTGAAGATCGACGTCGTGCAGGCCGATACGACGCTGCGCCCCGGCATGACGACGTCGAACGCGATCGAGATCTCGTCGGTGCCGAACGTGTTGTCGGTCCCGCTCGACGCCGTGGTCTCTGACGGCGGCTTTTCCTACGTCTACAAGAAGGATGGCCGCAACGTCGTCAAGCAGATGATCGAGACCGGCGCGATGAACGACAACGAGATCGTCGTCAAGAAGGGGTTGACGAAGGACGATCGCGTGCTGCTCACCGTGCCCACCGACAAGACCGGCATCAAGACGGTCGCGATTCCGGGACTCAAGCCCGCGGTGTCTGCATCGCAGGGCGACACCGCGAAGTCCGTGACGTTGCCGGCGAAGCCGACGACACCGGCGACACCGGTGCCAGCGGCGACGCCGGCCGCCAAGCCGAAGGGCTGAGCCGTGGCCACAGTCGTGTTGCAGCCGGCGGGGTCCGATCCCGCCGGCCACGCGCCCTCGCGCCTGCGCACGTTCATCGCGCACGTCACCTTCTCGGCGCGTACCGCCGCCGAGGCGGTGGCGCACAACAAGTTGCGCGCGGGACTCACGTCGCTCGGTATTCTCTTCGGCGTCGCGTCCGTGATCGCGATGCTCGCCATCGGCAGCGGCGCCGAGCACGAGATCCTCGAGCAGATGAAACTGCTCGGCGCGAACAACATCGTCATCACGCCGATCGTCGAGCAGAAGGAAGGCAAGGTCGACGCCGATCCGAACTCGAAGAAACAGACGAAACGCTTCACGCCGGGGTTGTCGTATCTCGACGCCGAAGCGATTCGCCAGACGATTCCCGACGTCTCGTCCACGAGCAGCGAAGTCGTGGTGAACAGCGTGCTGACGCGCGAAGGCCATTCGCGCTCGGGCAAGATCGTCGGCGTCGATTCCACGTACTTCGACGCGATGAATTTGAAGCTCGCCGAAGGGGCGCGTTTCGATCCCAAGCACTTCAGCGCCGCGGCGCCGGTCGCGGTGATTGGCGCCAGCGTCAAGTCGCGCTTCTTCACGAACGTCGATCCCGTCGGGCAAACGATCAAGGTCGGTAACGAGTGGCTGACGGTGGTCGGCGTGCTCGAGGACCGAAAGGTGTCGAAGGAGACGGCCGAGCACCTCGGCATTCGCGACGCGAATCTCGACGTGTACGTGCCGCTCCCGACGATGCTGCTGCGCTACCGCAATCGCTCCGAGGTCACGCAGGAAGAGATGGAAGCGGCGGCGAATCAGAACAACAGCGGCGGCAGCGCGGACTCGTCGGAAACCGACGACCAGCGGGCCGAGAAGCGGAACTATCACCAGCTCGACAAGGTGATCGTGCAGGTCGACAAGTCGACCGCCGTCACGCCCGTCGCCGACGTCGTGCGGCGCATGCTGCAACGCCGGCACAATGACGTGATCGACTTCGAGATCACGGTGCCCGAGCTGCTGCTGCAACAGGAGCAGCACACCAAGAACATCTTCAACATCGTCCTCGGTGCCATCGCGTCGATCTCGCTGATCGTCGGCGGCATCGGGATCATGAACATCATGCTGGCGTCGATCCTCGAGCGCATCAAGGAGATCGGCGTGCGGCGCGCGGTGGGTGCGACGCAGCGCGACATCGGTACACAGTTCCTGAGTGAAGCCGTGATGATCAGTCTCGCGGGCGGCATCACGGGCATTCTGCTCGGCGCGGCGCTGGCGGGCGCGATCGAGCGCATTGCGAAGATTCACACGATCGTGTCGCCGTTGTCGGTGGTCGTGGCGTTCGGCGTGTCGGTGGCGGTGGGCGTGGTGTTCGGGATCGTGCCGGCGCAGCGCGCGGCGAAGGCGGATCCGATCGTGTGTCTGCGGTACGAGTAAACAATCTTATCAGTATTCATATGCGTCGATTCGCCCTTCTGCTCCTGTGCGGAGCCGCCAGCCTCGGTGCACAGCAGGCGCCACAGACTCTGACGCTTCAGGATGCGATTGCCCTCGCCCAGAAGCAGGGACCGCAGGCGCAGATCGCGCGCAGCCAGCGCGATGCGGCGCGGTACCGGAATGATTCGTTCAATGCGGGGCTGCTGCCGCAGGTCAGGCTCGCGGGCGATGCGGCGAATTTGAATCACGGCATCAATCCCGTGACGCTGCCCGATGGATCGACGGAGTTCATTGGCCAGGCGCAGAACCAGTCGACGTTGGGCCTGGCGATCGATCAGCGCGTTCCGCTCACGGGCGGCACGCTCACACTCGGCTCGCAGATGAGCCGCATCGATCTCTTTGGCGATCATACCAATCGGTATTATCAGACCACGCCGTTCTACATCGCGCTGCAGCAGGATCTGTTCAAGCCGCGCACGTTGGTGTGGAACGAGAAGGAACAATCGCTCGGCGCCACGGTCGCCGAGCACGCGTATCTCGAGGCGCGCGAGGACGTCGCGGCGAACGTCGCCGGCGCGTTTTTCGATTTATATGCCGCGGAAGTGTCGCTCAGGAACGCCACGGCGAATCAGGCGGTGAACGACACGCTCTACACGCTCAACAAGGGGCGCTACGAGGTCGGCAAGATCGGCGAGAACGATCTGCTAAAGAGCGAGCTCCAATTGCTGCGCGCGCGCGCGTCGGTAGACGACTCGAAGCTACAGCGCGATCGCGCCGAGGCGGCGCTCCGTCGTCAGCTCGTCGTTCCGGACGGTCAGAGATTCACGATCGCTGTGCCCGATTCGATTCCGAATGTTGCCGTCGACCCCGATCTCGCGGTGAGCGAGGCGCTGCGCAACGCGAGCGCGATGCAGCAGAATACACTGGACGAGACGTTCGCCAAGCAGGAGATCACGACCGCGAAGCTGAACAATCGCTTCAACGCCACGCTGCAGGCGAGCGTCGGATTCAATCAAACGGCGAACGCGTTCGGTCAGGCGTATCAGAGTCCGTTGGGCAAACAGGCGCTGCAGCTCGGCGTCAACATGCCGATGATGCAGTGGGGCGCCGGTCACGCGCAGGTCGAAGCCGCGAAGGCCGACATGCAGCGCATTCAGTCGAACAACAAATCGCGCCGCGATCAGCTCGTGGAAGACGCGCGCTTCTCGGCGCTACAGCTCCAGCAGGCGCAGCGCAATGTGGTGTTGGCCGCGAAGGCCGATACCGTGTCGGCGAAGCAGTTCGAGGTGGCGCGCAACCGCTACACGATCGGCAAGATCAGCAATACCGATTTGTACAATGCGCAGAACGACAAGGACCAGGCGGTGCTGTCGTACGTGCAGGCGCTGCGCTCGTACTGGACGTCGTACTATCACCTGCGCCGCGCGACGTTATACGACTTTGCGACGAAGAGCGAACTGGCCGACGTGCGTGATACGAACAAATAGCCTTGTCATCCCGAGCGCAGCGAGGGATCTCGCGTCCAGATAGAGGGCTCTCTGTCGGGGCGCTAGATCCCTCGTCGCGTACGCTCCTCGGGATGACGGAGTGAAACGGCTCTCACGCGCTGAACTGCCGCAGGTGATGGTCGAGATGCTTCGCCTGCAGGCGGCCCCACTCGTCGCCCGACATTTTTCCGAACGCGGGTGACTCGCCCCAGTTCGTCGCATTGACCGAACGCGCGCCGAATTCGTCGAGCAGGCGCAGCGCACGAGCACGTTCTGTTTCGAGCGAATGGCGCTCTCCCGCGACAAGATCAGGGTGCGTCGGCGCGCCCTTGGGCCAGGGCAGGTTGAACACGGCGAATCGGATGATTGCCCGCGGGAGTGGAAACTTCATCGGACCGGATGCCGGTTTGCCGAGCGAGTTCTCGAGCGACTCGTTGCAGTGCCAGAGCATCTGGTCGACGGTCATCTTCCCCCATTTGCGCGGCGACTGTTCCGTGAGACGCTGAATTCGGGAGCGAATGGCGTCGCGAACGGCGGGATCGTGAAGGTTGGGCATGTGTTTGTCATCCCGAGAGAGCGAAGCGACGGAGGGATCTCGTGTCACGGTAGAGTGGACAGCTCTCTACCTTCGCGCTAGATCCCTCGCTGCGCTCGGGATGACGGCGCACGGGAGCGGAGCTCGACGTGCAAGGCGCGTTCGCTGTACCTCCGATCTTGACAGCCTCGATCACATGCCGTAGCGTCAGGTCATGACCCGCGCCCAGTCCTACGCCTACTATTACTACTACACGACCCACACCACGGGCCGGAGTTGGCGTACGCGCTGAGTCGATCGAAAGCCGCGACCAAATCCCAGACCCGTGAGATTTCTCACGGGTTTTTCGTTTTTCCGCCCCGACGCCCATTCGCCCCGACGCCCCGACGCCCCGACGCCCATGATCATCATCACCCGCCCCCACGTCACCGACGCCGAGATCGACCACATTCGCGAACGCATCGAGGCCGTCGGCATGCGCACGCATCTGTCGCGCGGCGAGGTGCGCACGATCATCGGCTGCATCGGCGACGAGTCGCTGCTCGCTGAAGTGCCGCTCCGCTCGCTGCCCGGCGTCGAATCCGTCACGCCGGTGCTCAAGCCATACAAGCTCGCCTCGCGCGAATTCGCGGTGGATCGCACCATCGTTCGCGTCGGCGGGCGCGACGGACAGGCCACGTTCGGCGGCCGCTCGATCGCCGTGATCGCGGGACCGTGCTCCGTCGAGAGTCGCGAGATGCTGCTCGACACCGCGCACTTCGTTCGCGACGCCGGCGCGACGATGCTGCGCGGTGGCGCGTTCAAGCCGCGGACGTCGCCGTACGCATTCCAGGGGCTTGGCGCCAAGGCGCTCGAGCTGCTCGCCGAGACGCGGGCGGCCACGGGACTGCCGGTCGTCACGGAGGTGATGGACACCCGGCAAGTCGATCTCGTCGCCGAGCACGCGGACATGCTGCAGGTCGGCGCGCGCAACATGCAGAACTTCGCCCTGCTTGCCGAGCTCGGACACGTCCAGCGGCCGATCCTCCTCAAGCGCGGCCTCTCGGCGACTATTAAAGAATTGTTAATGGCCGCGGAGTACATCATGGCGAACGGGAATCACGACGTCGTGTTGTGCGAGCGCGGCATTCGCACCTACGAAACCGCGACGCGGAACACGCTGGATATCGCGGCGATTCCGGTGCTCAAACGCGAGTCGCACCTGCCGGTGATCGTCGATCCAAGCCACGCGGGGGGCGACGCCGATCTCGTCGCTCCGCTGGCGTTCGCCGCCATTGCCGCGGGGGCGGACGGATTGATCGTCGAGGTGCATCCCAACCCGGAATGCGCGCTCTCCGACGGGGATCAATCGCTTGCTCCGCCGGCGTTCACGCAGATGATGGCGCAGCTCGGCGCATTTGCCCGAGCGGCTGGTCGTGAGCTGGAAGTGACCGGTGCTCCGAGGGCGGTTGCATGAGCGATCCAGCGAAAGCCGAAGCGCTGACGCAGCTCGCGCAGTGCCGCGACGAGATCGAGCGCATCGACAATCAAATCGTCACGCTGCTCTCGCAGCGGCTCGCGCTCGGTAAACGCACGGGAGAGCTCAAGCGTGCCGCGGGACTCCCGATTCTCGACCCGACGCGCGAAGCCGCGGTGATTCGCCGTGTGACCGAGCGCGCGCGCGACGCCGGGCTGCCATCCGAGGCCGCACGCGAAGTGTTCTGGCAAATCGTCGGCATGTCGCGCCGCGCGCAGGAAGCCAAGGAGTGACGCTCGAGTTCTCGAGTGCCGCGGTCATCGGTCTCGGCTTGATCGGCGGTTCGGTCGCGCGCGATCTGGCGGCGAACGGTGTAAAAGTTCTCGCATACGATGCGGACGCCGCGCACCTCGATGCCGCCGTTCGAGACGGCGTCGTGAGCGTGCGGCTGGACGACACCTTCGCGGGTGTCCGCGGCGTGCAGCTCGTCGTCATCGCGGTGCCGGTCGACGCGGCGCTCGATGTCTTGCGACGCATTGCGCCGCAGGCGGCCGGTGCGCGACTGATCACGGACGTCGGCAGCACCAAGGCGCGCATCGTCGAGCTGGCGCAGGATCTGGGACTCGCCGGCTCGTTCGTCGGCTCGCATCCCATGGCCGGCGATCATCGCTCGGGTTGGGCGGCGTCGCGCGCGGGGCTGTTCGTCGACGCGCCGATGTATCTGTGCGCGCCGCGCGATGGCTCTCCGCACGCGATGATGCTCGCCGAGAATTTCTGGCGTGCGCTCGGCGCGCGAACGATCGAGATGGACGCCGACGCGCATGATAAGTGGCTCGCGTGGACGAGCCATTTGCCGCACATGATCGCCGTCGTGCTCGGCCTGACGCTCGGCGAAGGTGGCGTTGGTCGCGACGATCTCGGACCCGGAGGGCGTGACATGACCCGCATCGCCGGAAGCTCGCCGGAAATGTGGACTGCCATCGGAATGGACAATGCGCTCGAGATCGCGCGTTCGCTCGCCGTAGCCGAACGCGAGATCGCGCGACTTCGCGGTGCATTGAAGGATCGCGACGCCGCCGCGCTGCGGGAAATGTTCGCCGCCGCGCGAACCTGGTTCGACGGAAGGGCTTCTCTGTCTTCCTGAGCGAAGCGAAGGACCCCTCGCTCGGCGGAGCGCTGCGTATGGCTCCGCCGTCGGGACGGGGGTCCCTCGACTTCGGCGCTGCGCGCGTACGCTCGGGATGACGGAGGGAGCTGGTCGAGTCCGCTGGTAGCGGCCCTGGAGTTGCGGTCGGACGATTCCCGCTCCAATTCTCAGGAACACTCAGCGGAGCCAGTCCATGCAACGCATCCCGACCGGAAGCTTCGTCTGGCACAATCTCGTGACGCCCGACGCGAAGAACGCCGCGGCGTTCTACTCCGAGATCGCCAACTGGCACACGACACCCTGGGAGTACGACGAGCGCGACTTCACGCTCTTCACGGTCGACGGCGAAGAGTTCGGCGGCGCCGTGGCTCCGGCGAGTGACGTCGTCGATGCCGCGCCATCGGCGCCGCGCTGGGTTCCGTACGTGTACGTCTACGACGTCGACGCGTGCGCGCGTCAGGCGGCGAAGATCGGCGGATCGCTGCGCAAAGGCCCGTTCGAGGTGCCGAACGTCGGCTCGTGGGCCATCGTCGGCGATCCGCAGGGGGCGACGCTCGGTTTGTTCGAGCCCGAGGTCATTCCGCCCGAGAAGACCCTGGCGCCGCGCGCCACGCAGTTTTCATGGCATGAACTGATGACCACCGACTACCACGCGGCATTTGAGTTCTATAAACAACTCTTCCACTGGACCGCGATCGCCGAGAACGACATGGGCGAGCACGGCACGTATCTGACTTTTGGCCAGAATGGCCAGGCGTGCGGCGGCATGTTCAACAAGCCGGGCGCCACGCCGAGCTGGTTGTCGTACCTGCGCGTGAACGACGTGAAAATCGCGGCGCAGACCGCGCAGCGATTGGGCGCTACCGTGCATCTTGGACCGGTCGAGGTGCCCGGCGGCGATTGGATCGTGCAGTGCACGGATCGCGAAGGCGCGCCGTTCGCGATGCACGCACCGCGAGCGTAACCGCGGGTACCGTCGTCGTCGGAGGGGCGGGGCGCCGCGGGTTTCGTGAAGGCGGGCTCGTCGCGTAGCTTTCGGGCATGACTACTTCACGCTCCGCTCGTACGCGCTCGCGCGCGCAACGTGTCCGTCGCGCGAGTGCGCCGCTCGTCGCCGTGCTCGCTATCGTCTTGCTCGCCGCCTGGGGCGATGCGGGCCATCGCATGACGGGCGAAGCCGCCGCGCTCGAGCTCCCGCCGTCGATGCCCGCGTTTTTCAGAAGCGCGTCGCGTCAGCTCGGCTACCTCAACCCCGAGCCCGATCGCTGGAAGGATCGTGCGGAACGGACGCTCGATCCGGCGCTCGAGGGCGGCACATCGCCGGACCATTTCATCGACATCGAAATGGTGCCGCCCGCGGTGCTGGCGAATGCGCTCAAGGCGCCGAATCGTTTCGCGTACTCGGACACGCTCGCGGCCGCCGGTGTGAAAGCGTCAGTGTACGGCTTTCTCCCGTTTCGCATGCTCGAGCTCTCGCAGCAGCTTCGCGTCGATTTCCGCAATTGGCGCGCGGCGCCGGATTCGATCAAGCCATGGATCGAACAGCGCATCATCGACGACGCCGGCATCCTCGGCCACTATGTCGCGGACGGATCGAACCCGGCGCACGCGTCCGATCAATACAATGGTTGGACGCGGGCCAATCCGAACGGCTACGCGACCGACAAGCAGTTCCACGCGCGATTCGAGTCGGCCTACGTCGGCGCGAACATCAAGCTTGCCGACGTACTCTCTCGCATGGACACCACCGCGCGCGTCATTCCGGATTTTCGCGCGGCCATCATCAAGTATTTGATGGACAGCAACGCGCAGATCGAGCCGCTCTATCGCCTCGACAAGGTGCATCCATTCAGCGCGACGCAGACCGCGCCCGAAGACAAGGCGTTCACGGCCGATCGTCTCGCCGCCGGCGCCGCGATGCTGCGCGACATCTGGTTCACGGCCTGGGTGACCTCGAAGTAGCACGCGCCCACGCGGCCGGCTCGCGTCCGCAGAGCGTCATCAGCTCGTCGTCCGTCAGCGTCATCCAGTTCTCGGGATATTCCCACAAGCGGCGGACGACGGTGCTGGATTCGCAGATGAGGCATCGCGGCCCGCGCGATCCGGGAACGAGCTGCGCCGCCACTTCGCGTAACGTCCAGACTTCGTCCCCGCGCTCCAGGATGCGCTCGCCAAAACTCGGTTCGGGCATCTACGCGTAAGGAGTGTTCGAGTATAGTCGTGTTGTTCCCCGTCGGCGCACAACGCGCGCCGTGCGAGAGCGAAGGCGCCGAGGAACAGAAAGCCGTTGGAACATGCCTTGCTTTTTCATATGGCATGTCAATCAGTCGATCAAAGAAGCGAATCATGGCGGCGGCCGCGCTCGCCTCCATCGGCGCGTTGGGTACGGCGGCAGTGCACAGTTCCGCAGCCGCCGCGCTCGCAACGCCGTTCGTGCGCGAAGATCCACCGACGAGCCTCGTCGCCGATCTCAGCGAGCGAAAGCTCTACATCAAGGAAGGCGACTCGACCGTCGAGACGTTTCCGGTCGCGGTCGGCAAAGGCAGCAAGCCGACGCCGCAGGGCAATTACAAAATTCGAAAGATCGTCTGGAACCCGGAGTGGATTCCACCCGATCAGCCGTGGGCGAAAGGCAAGACGCCGCAGGCGCCCGGCGCGAAAGCAAATCCCATGAAGCTCGTGAAGATTTTCTTCAAGGAGCCGGACTACTACATCCATGGGACGGGTGAGGTTGAATCCCTGGGCGAGGCCGCCTCGCATGGTTGCTTGCGTATGGATCCCGACGACGCGTACCGTGTCGCGCGGTACCTCATGGAGCACGGCGGACAACCGCAGGACGACAGCTGGTTCCAGCGCGTGCTGCACTTCCGCAGCGAGACCAAGACCGTCATTCTCGACCATCCGATCCCGATGACCGTCGTGGACTAAGAGATCAAAGCACGGCCCCGTCACGAGTTGACCGCGAAGCCTCGCGCGAATTGCTTATCGCCAGCAGTCCGCGACGAGGCTCACCTTTTTTCGCGACGACGATGCAGAACATGCAACCCGAGCTGCTCTATCTGCTGCATGGCGACCCCGCCGAGCTCGCCGAGTCGCTTGCCGGCATGCGCGCGGCGGATGTGGCCGAGGCACTGAATGAGCTGCCGCCGCCCGCCGCGGCGAAGGTGATGGCGGTGCTTCCCTTCGATCTCGCCGCGCAGGCCTTCGACGAACCGGAGCTCGATCGCCGGTACGAGATCGTGGCCGCCATGAACGAGGACGCGGCGCTCGAGCTGATCGAGGCGATGTCCGCCGACCAGCGGGCCGATCTCTTCCGCGAGCTCGCGCCGAAAACGCGCGAACCGTTGCTCGCCGGGCTCGAGCCCGAGACTCGACGCACGCTCGAGATGCTGCTGCGTTATCCGCGAGAGAGTGCGGGCGGCATCATGACGACGGAGTTTCTCTCGGTGCCGTCGGACTGGAGCGTCGCGCAGACGCTCAACTATATCCACGACGTCGCGCGCACGAAGGAAACGGTGTACGCGATCTACGTGCTCGACGACGAGGACCATCTCGTTCGCGTCGTGTCACTCAGGCAGTTGTTGATCTCGGATCCGCGCTCGGCCGTTCGCGAAGTCGGCGACCGCCGCGCGCCGCTCACCGCGAAGCCAGATACGGACCGGGAGGAAGTGGCGCGGATGATCGCGAAGTACAATCTCCTCGCGCTGCCCGTGGTCGACGACGAACGACACGTCCTCGGCATTGTGACGGTGGACGACGTGATCGATGCGATCGTACACGAACAGACGGAAGACGTGCAGAAGTTCGGCGGCGTCGAAGCCCTCGAGGCGCCCTACATGGAAGTCGGATTCGGGCAGATGATCCGCAAGCGCGCGCCCTGGTTGTGCGCGCTGTTTCTGTCGGAGATGCTCACCGCGACCGCCATGCAGCATTTCCAGGGCGAAATCGAGAAATTCGCGATTCTGGCGATGTTCATTCCGCTCGTGATGAGCTCGGGCGGCAACTCGGGTTCGCAGGCGACGTCGCTGATCATTCGCGCGCTCGCGCTCGGCGAGATCAAGTTGCGCGACTGGTGGCGCATCGCGGTGCGCGAGCTGCCGACGGGCCTCATGCTCGGCGCGATTCTCGGCGTGATCGGATTTGCGCGCATCGAGCTGTGGCAGTCGCTTCACATCTTCGACTACGGCGTGCATCACAATCTCGTGGCGCTTGCGGTTGGTCTCGCGCTGGTCGGGATCGTGGCGTTCGGGTCGCTCGCCGGTTCGATGCTTCCGTTCGTGTTGCGGCGGTTGGGCTTCGATCCGGCGAGTGCGTCGGCGCCGTTTGTGGCGACGCTCGTCGACGTCACCGGGTTGGTGATTTATTTCAGCGTGGCGTGGGTGGTGTTGCACGGGACGGTGCTCGGGGGCTGATGGAAAGACCGAATGGAAAGGGCGGGCGCTGTTTCCACTAGCCGTTTCCATTCGCGCTTGCCGTTGCCGGACTCTCCAAGCGCGCGGTGCAGATCGCGCTGCGCCTGCTCGAGCGGCGGAAGCTCGTGGCGCGCGCACAGGCAGCGCGGACGAGCATCGCGAGCTACGAAGGGCTGCGTCCCTGGCGTAGACGCTGAGCCGCCTGCAACGCCTGCGACGGCGCAAGGCGCGTGAGATTCACGACGAGAATACCGGCCAACACCAGTGCGCCGCCGATCACCTGGCCCAGACGAAGTCGCTCGCCGAGCAGCGGCCACGCAAGCAATGCGGTGAGCGGCGCCTGCGCGAGCAGCACCACCGACGACATCGTCACCGGCAAATGCCCGAGCGCGTACGCGACGCAGAAGTGCCCGACGATCTGCGTCGCCAGCGCCAGCGCGATGAGCGACGCCCACGACCGCCCGCTGAAACCCCACACCGGTTGCCGCGCAAGGAGACACACCGGCAGCAGGCTCGCCGCGCCGGCGCACACACACCACGTGCTGAACGTCAGCGTGTCCATGCCGACGCGCGCACGCTGCACGTAGAGGAGATACGCGCCGTAACACACCGCGCCGGCCACCGCGAACGCATCGCCGATACCGAGCCGTGGATGCACGACCACATCTGTTCCGACGATCGACAGCACGCCGCTCAACGCCAACGCGAAGCCGAGCCAGAAGCGAACGTTCGGCCGATCGCCATACAAGGCCCAGGCGCCGATCGCCACGAACACCGGCGAATTCACACCGAGCAGCGTGGCGTTCGCGGCCGACGTGATCATGATCGATGTATTAAAGAATGCGAGATCGGCGGCGAACACCACGCCGGCGAACACCGCGGCGCGCTTCAGTGCCGTGCTCGCGGGTCCGCGCGCCGATCCGCCGCGCGACGCGCGCACGAGATACCACGGCAGCAGCACCATCGATGCGAACAGCAGGCGATAAAACGCCGACACCATGCCGGGCACGCCCGACCACCGCACGAGGATGGCCGACCAGCCGATACCAAACACGCCGACGCCGAGCGCGAGCGAGGCGGCGCGATGGTGCGCCGAGGGAGGGGAGTGCATCGCACTGGAACCTAAGCGCCGAGCCAGGTTAATTCGCGAGCTCGGCCATGATTCGCCATATTGATGCGCTCAATTGGCGCAAATCGTCGTGTGAGGGGTATGCACATGTTTGCATTTTCCGTCTGACTCACCCGACCTACCGACGCCGGGTTCTCTCCCGTATGCGCCTATTCCGTCCGTTCATCGTCTGCGCTCCATTCGCCATCGTAGCGAGCTGTAGCGGCAGCGACTCTACGCCACCCGTAGTTCCTGCATCGATCGCGTTGGTGACCGGCGCCGCCCAGTCGGCGGTTGCCGGACAGAGGCTCGCGACCGCGCCAACCTTCGTCGTCAGCGACGCGAACGGGTCACCGCTCGGCAACGTTGCGGTGACCATCGCGACCAGTGCGGGCAGCGTAAGCGGTGCACCGACGCGGACGCTCGCCGGACCGACGAGCGTCGGCGCGTGGACGTTGGGCGAACACGCCGGCGCGGACACGATGACCGTGTCTGTGCATGGACTCACGCCGCTCGTCATCGTCGCGAACGCGATGCCGGGCGCGGCGGCGAAAATCGTGACGACCGCGCCGATCTCCATAGCGGGACGCGTAGGCGACGTCGGTCCGTCAATCAACGCAAGAGTCACCGACGCGTTCGGCAATCCGATTGCGCTTGCGGCCGTGAACGTCGCGCTGGCCGGCGGCGGTTCGGCGCCATCGAACGTGACGAGCGACGCGAACGGCGACTTCACAGTTTCAGGATGGCAGTACAGTACGATCGCGGGCCAGAACATTCTGACGGTGAGTTCTGCGCAGGCAACGTTGTCGTTCACGGCGACGCTATCGCCGGCCGATCCATCGCAGGTGCTCGTGAGTGGCGCCGATCAGAAAGGCCGCGCGGGTGCCGCGGTTTCGCCGATCGTCGTCAAGGTCGCCGACAAGTACGGCAACGCCATCGCGGGCCGCAGCGCGACGTTCGCGGTGACCGCGGGCGGTGGCTCGATCGCCGCGACGAGCGCGACGGCCGGCAGCGACGGATCCATCGCGATGCCGGCATGGACCCTCGGCCGCACGACCTTGCCGCAGGTCGTGCACGTCGTGTCCGGTACGCTCTCGACCGACGTGAACGTCACCGTCGCGAGCGATTACAAGATCGACATTCGCTTTTTCGGTCCCAACATGACCGACGCACAGCAGGCGTTGTTCACGACCGCGGCCGCGCGGCTGCAATCGATCGTCACCGGTGACATTCCCGACATCGCCGTGAGTGGTCTCGACGTGTCCGCCGCGTGCGGGATGACCGGACTGCCCACGATCAGCGAGAACATCGACGATCTCGTGATCTACGCATCGGTGCAGCCGATCGACGGCGCGGGAAAGATTCTTGCCGAAGCCGGTCCGTGCGTGTTTCGTAATGACGCGCAAGGCGGCTTCAGCGCCGTCGGCGTGATGCTCTTCGACGTCGCGGATCTCGACAAGATGACGGCACAAGGGACGCTGCAAGACGTCATCACGCACGAGATGCTGCACGTGCTCGGCGTCGGCACGATGTGGTCGGCGAAGAATCTCGTCGCCGCGACGGGCACGGTGAACGTTGGTTATTACGGTGCCCTCGGCCGACAGGGTTGTATAGATGATGGCGGAACGAGCACGTGCTTCTCGAACGTTCCCGTCGAGAACAGCGGAGGCGCGGGGACGGCGGACTCGCACTGGCGCGAGACGACGTTCGGCAGCGAGTTGATGACCGGTTACGTGAACCTGGGTGGCATGCCGTTGAGCGCGATCACCGTGGGCAGCCTGTCCGATCTCGGTTACGTGGTGAATCCACTATCGGCGGATCCGTACAGCGTTCCAACGATTGGCGCGAGCGGCGAGCTCATTCCGCTGCCTGGCGCATCGTCGGCATGGGAGCGCGTTACGCCCTCGGCTGTCGTTCTCGGCGCGTCGCCCGGGGCAGCGCCACGATTTATTCGACGATGATGAAAACTTGCGGCGGTGTCGTGCCGTGTTGACCACTACATGGCTCGGAACTTCCGTGACGCGAGTCGCGAACGCGAAACAAGGCGACGCAGCTGAGGTGGGATGGGTTATCGGCGTTTCGAAGACGACACTGGCCGCTTGTGGGAAGCGTGGGAGGTCCATCCCGCGCTGGTGGAGCGTCGCCTCAACGATGACCGTAGGGCAGCGCCGCGACAGACCGCGGAACGGCGGAAGGCAGCCGAAGTTCGCTTTCCCATTCCGCGAGAGCTCGAAGGCGGATGGCTCACGTTTCAGTGTGAAACGGAAAAGCGCCGATTGTCGCCCATCCCCGCGCATTGGATGAGTCTGTCGGATGAGGATCTGGTTCTGCTCGCGCGCACGGCGCGACCGTACCGCGTCACGCCGCCTACCGGCTTTCGCCGGGAGCCGTGAACGGCGCACTGGGCGTCATATATTTCTCGTGTGACCAGTCTCGATCTCTCACCCGACGCCACGGCGACGTTCCCCGGCGACGGAGAGATGGCGGCGCGGTGCCGCGCGATCGATTGGTCGAAGACAGGGCTCGGGCCCGTGGAGCAATGGCCCGATAGTCTGCGCACGGCCGTGCGCACGGCGATCGAGTGTCCCTTTCCGATCAATCTGTGGTGCGGACCGGACAAGCTCCTCATCTACAATGACGGGTACATCCACGCACTCGGCGCGAAGCATCCGCGTGCGCTCGCCCGACCAGGCGCCGAAGTGTGGCGCGAGATCTGGCCGGACATCGCGGCGATGTTCGAATCGATCGCCGCGGGTGGGCCGGCCGTGTATCAGGAGAACGCGCGCTTCGTCATGGAGCGCAGCGATGGACCGCCGGGCGAAGCATATTTCACATTTTCGTTGAGC
The DNA here is from genome assembly GCA_035606695.1 of Gemmatimonadaceae bacterium. Taxonomy (NCBI): domain Bacteria; kingdom Pseudomonadati; phylum Gemmatimonadota; class Gemmatimonadia; order Gemmatimonadales; family Gemmatimonadaceae; species Gemmatimonadaceae bacterium. The sequence continues at coordinate 97,407 of DATNEW010000023.1, read as the reverse complement.
CCGGTGCGCGACGAGAACGGCGCTATCGTCGCTTTCTTGAACGTCGTGACGGAGACGACACGTCGCGTCACGGCGGAGCGGAATGCGATCGAAGCCCGCGCCCAGGCGGAAAACGCCGAGCGCTATCTCAGGGACATCTTCGCGCAGGCTCCGGCATTCATGGCCGTGGTGCGAGGGAAAGACCACGTCTTCGATTTCGCGAACGACGAATACATTCGCCTCATCGGGCACCGCGACATCATCGGAAAGTCGGTCTACGATGCGATTCCCGAAGTGCGCGACCAGGGTTTCATCGAGTTGCTCGACCGCGTGTTCGAGACCGGCGAGACGTTCGTGGGCCGCGAGACGCCGATCATGCTTCAGCGCACCGCCGGCAGCCCTCCGGAAGAAGCGTTTCTCGATTTCATCTATCAGCCGCTGAGCGACGCGAGCGGAACGCGCATCGGCATCGTCGCGCATGGTTCGGACGTCACCGAGAATGTTCGCGCGCGCAAGGAGATCGAGCGCTTGTGGCACGAGAGCGAAGCCACGCGCGTCGGCGCGGAAGAGAGCGAAGCGCGGTATCGCTTTCTCGCCGAGGCGATTCCCGTGCAAGTGTGGACGGCGACGCCGGATGGCGCGCTCGACTACGTGAGCGATCGGACCGCGCGCTACTTCGGCAAGACGGCGCAGGAAGTCGTCGGCGAACAATGGCTCTCCGTGTTGCATCCCGACGATCTGGAGCAATCGCTCGAGCGATGGCGCGCGTCCCTCGAGTCCGGGCAGACGTACGAGAACGAATTCCGCCTCTGGAGCGCCGAGCATCAGACATATCGGTGGCATCTGGCGCGCGCGGTTCCGCAGCGCGATGAAAACGGCAAGATCATTCGATGGTTCGGCACCAACACCGACATCGAGGAGTCGAAGCGCACCGAGGAGGAGCTCAAGCGCCTGACGCACGAGGCGACGGAAGCGAATCACGCGAAGAGCGCGTTCCTCGCCGCGATGAGCCACGAGCTTCGCACGCCGCTCAACGCGATCGGCGGCTACGCGCAGCTCATCGAGATGGGCGTGCGCGGTCCGGTGACGGAAGAGCAGAAGGTCGATCTGCTCAAGATCCAGCGCAGCAAGAACCATCTCGACGCGCTCGTCAGCGACGTGCTCAACTTCGCGAAGCTCGGCTCGGGGCGCATCGAGTATCGCATCGGGCCGGTGGACGTGCAGCGGGTGGTGCACGGCGTGCTCGAGATGATCATGCCGCAGCTCGCGGAGAAGCATCTGCATCTCGCGCCGTTCTCGACGCCGCGCGGACTCACCGTGACGGCGGACGAAGACAAGCTCCGCCAGATTCTGCTGAACCTCCTCGCCAACGCGATGAAGTTCACGCCGGCAGAAGGCACGATCTCGCTGTGCATCGCGACGCGCGATCATCAGGTGGCGATCGACGTCAGCGATACCGGCATCGGCATTCCGCGCGATCAGTGGGACCGAATCTTCGAGCCGTTCGTGCAGGCCAAACGCGCGCTCAATCCGAGCGATCAGGGCGTCGGCCTGGGCCTGGCGATCAGCCGCCAACTCGCGCGCGCGATGGGTGGCGAGCTCACGGTGGCGAGCGAGGTCGGAAAGGGCTCGACGTTCACCGTGACGTTGCCGCGATTCGCGTCCTGACCTGGATCGGCCAAACTGACTGTTGACTTTTCAGCAACACTGTTGAAAAATCAACATACCGGCATTCTTCACCGGTTCAAACCTCAGCGAGTCCCCGCGTGCCTCTCCCCAAGGACACTCCCACCGATCTGTCGCGCCGCGAGCGCCAGGTGATGGACATCCTCTATCGCCGCGCCGAAGCCACCGTGGCCGAAGTGATGAACGATCTGCCCGATCCACCGACCTACTCGGCGGTCCGGTCGATTCTGCGCATCCTCATGGAGAAGAAGTTGATCACGCATCGCGAGGACGGACCGCGGTACGTGTATCTCCCGGCCGTCGACACCGACGAAGCGCGCGAGGATGCGCTCAAGCACGTCATTCGAACTTTCTTCGACGGATCGGCCGAGCAGGCCGTGACCGCGGTGCTGCGGATGTCCGACGCGAAGCTCAGCGACGCCGAACTCAACGCGCTGGCCGATCGCATCAAGGCCGCGCGGATCAGCGGGAGGTGAGTGCAATCATGACGACGACGCTCTTCCTGGGAATGTCTCCTCTCGTCCTGTTCATCGCGAAAGCGACGCTGGTGTTGATCGCGGGTCTCGTTGCCGCGTTTGCGTTGCGTCACAGTACCGCCGGCGCGCGTCATCTCGTTTGGCTCGCCGTTCTCGTTGGCGTGCTCGCGTTGCCGGTGCTTGGCCGCATTCCGTCGCTGCGCCTGGCGGTGCTCCCGGCGACGATCGGCGACGCGCGCATCGACGCGCCGAGTTTGGCGCCCACCACCTATCAGCCGACGGAGCGTTCGCGGCGAGCGGCCACGAACGATGTGACCGTGGACCCACGCGGTGCAGCGCCGGCCGCCAGTCTCGCGAACGACGTCGGTTCCCCGTCGAAGGTCAACGACGCCGCGACGTCCTCGAGCACATCCACGCCGGCGTCGCTGCTTTCAACTTTGCTCATTGCCTGGGCTGGCGTCGCGCTGTCGCTGATGACGTGGCTCGTCGTCGGCGCGCTGCAGGTGCGACGCATCGTTCGCCGCGGCCACGAAGCGACGTCGCCTGACTGGACCACACCGTTGTGCGAAGTGGCCGATCGCCTGGACCTCGAGGCCGCGCCGCGCTTGTTGTTGAGCGACGACATCGAGATGGCGTTCGCGTGCCGCGCGCTCGAGCCGACGATCGTGTTGCCGGCGATCGCGGAAGCGTGGTCGGACGATCGTCGTCGCGCCGTCCTCTTTCACGAGCTCGCGCACGTGAAGCGCCACGATCTGCTCGGCCACACGCTCGGGCGGCTCGCGTGCGCGCTGTACTGGTTCCATCCGCTGGTGTGGACGGCCGCGAAGAAGCTGCGCGCCGAGAGCGAGCGTGCGTGCGATGACCTGGTGTTGGGCTGCGGCGCGCGCCCGAGCGAGTACGCGCAGCACCTGCTCGACATGGTGACGAGCGTGCGGCGCCATGGCGCGCCGGTGATGGCGATGCCGATGGCGCGCAAGAAAGAATTCGAGGGTCGCATGTTGGCGATTCTCGATCCCGCGATTCGACGCGCGGCACCGGGCCGTGCGCAGGCAGCGCTGGTCGTGGCGTCGCTCGGCGCGCTGTCGTTGACCGTCGCCGCGGCGGCGCCGGTCCGCGCGACGCAGACACCGGACGCTCATCCGCGCACTGCCGCGCGACGGGAGACCGGCCGTCAGCTCGCGGTAGACGCGGCGCAGCTGGATTCGCCCGTAACGCAAGGCGTACGGGATCCGCGTCCGACTCCCAATCCGAGCCCGGACGGAGAGGCGAAGGCCGATCCTCAACCCAACCCCCATCCTGATGTTCGGGTGAACGCGTTCGACCGCAGTGTGGCCGATCTCGCCACGGCGATCGGCAACGCGGCGGGCGGAGCGGCCACCAACATCGTCAAAGGCATTTTCGGCGGCGATGCGCGAGGGAAGGCGATCGACACGGCACGTGTCAGTTTACTCATTAAGGTTTTGCAAACAGATGCGGACGGCTCCGTTCGCCGCTCGGCCGCCTGGGCGCTGCACGACATGCCGACCGAGCGCTCGCGGGCCGCGCTGGCGCAGGCGCTGCGCGACGATCGCGACGACCAGGTGCGCGAGATGTCGGCCTGGGCGCTGTCGGACTTTGAGTCCGAGGCCACGGCCAACGCGCTCGCCGAGGCGGTGCTCAAGGACCGCAGCGCACAGGTGCGCCGCACGTCGGCGTGGGCCCTCGGCCAGTTCGATCGCGCCGGCGGGGCGGACGCGCTGATCAGTGCCGTGAACGACAGCGATCCACAGGTGCGCGAAGTGGCGATCTGGGCGCTCGGCCAAAAGAATTTGACGCGCGCGCCGATCTCCGTCATGAACGCGCTGACGGATGACTCGCGCGCGGTGCGGACGATCGCCGCGTGGACGCTCGGCCAGATCGAGGACACCGCGGCGGTGCGTCCGCTCACGCGCGCCTTCGAAACGGAGAGCGACGACCACGTGCGGACGACGCAGCTGTGGGCGTTGCGCTCGATTGGCCAGGTGCCGAACAGTGTGATCGAGACCGCGATGAAGTCGAGCGATCCCGAGCTGCGACGCCACGGCGTGGCGATGCTGGCCGGCGCGGTCGATCCCTGGCCCTGGCCGTGGCCCTGGCCGTGGCCTCGGCCGATGCCGTGAGTACTTCGGCAGCTCGGGCGTCCCGGGCGGCTCGTCGCCCGGGAGGCTCGTCATCCCGAGCGACGCGAGAGATCTAACCTGAGCGGTCGCGGACGAGCCATCCGCCATGAAACCGTAATATACGTTTTGGTATTGTCGTATTGTAATATGCTGATTTTTCACCATTGGAGTCACCAACAATGCATACGCGCATCCTCCTGCTCGCTCTTCCGTTATCGATGCAGGCGAGCGGCGTCCGAGTGAATGCTGCATCCTCGCCACAGGCCCAAACCGCTGGTGAACGAACGCAGTCCGTTCGCGAGCTGCTTACCGCCGCGCGCGGCGTTCCCGCCGAGATGTGCGCGCTCGCCTCGAACGGCGCTTCCAACGGGGGCGGCCGATGGGACGCGCCGAGCACGTCGATTCAGGCGGATCCGTGGCAGTCGCTTCACGACGCCATGCGCGCCCCGCTCGCCGAGGATGAGCGACGGATACTCGTCGACGGGCTCGCGTCCGACGACGGGTGCGTGCGCCACATGGCGGGAACGCTCATCGGGCGCTCGGGCGACCGCGCGTTCACGACCGAGCTCGGGCCTCGCCTGCAATCGGCGAACGCCGTCGAGCGCGCGGGCGCCGCGCGGGCGCTGGGTCTGCTCGGCGACCGCGGCTCGGTCGACCCGATCGAACATCTGCTTCGCGATGCAGCAGCCGACGTTCGTTCGAACGCCGCCTGGGCACTCGGCCGCATTGGCGATCGTCGCGCGGCGCCGAGCGTCGCGCCGCTCGTGAACGATGCCAACGAGACGGTGCGTCTCGCGGCCGTGACCACCCTCGGACATCTGCAGGCAGCGGACAACGTGGATCTGTTGCTGCGCGTGCTCAAGCAGGATGAAAACACCGAGGTGCGCCGCACCGCGGCGTGGGCGCTCGCGGAGATCGGATCGCGCACCGCGGCCGATGGTCTCGCCGCCGCGATGCACGGCGACAAAAGCGCCAGCGTGCGTGAGATGTGCGCGTGGGCACTCGGCGAGATTCACGCGCGTGATTTCGCCGATGCGCTCGCAGCAGCCGCGAAGTCCGACGACACGCCGTCCGTTCGTGAGACCGCCGCCTGGTCGCTTGGCGAGCTCGGAGTGAAGAAGTCCGCCGACGCGCTGGCCGAGGTGCTTGCGTCCGACAAGGATCCGCGCGTGCGCGGCACCGCGGCGTGGGCGATCGGCGAGTTGAATCCGGGCCGCGCGCCGAAGCAGCTCGTCGCCGCCTTGCACGATGCGGACGACGACGTGCGTCTCAAGGCGGCGTGGGCGCTGAGCGAGATCGGCGATTCCGACGCCGCGACGGCAATCGCGTCGGCGATCAAGTCGGAGCACAACGATCGCGTGCGTGTCGCGCTCGTGCGCGCGGTGGTGGAATCGGGCGATCGCTCGAGCGACGTGTTCAAGGACTTGCTCGATTCAAAGGATACCGAAACGCGTGAGATGGCCGTGCGCGCGTTGGCCGGACGCCGCGGTCCGTGGCCGTGGCCATGGCCGCAGCCTAGGCCGCGACCTTTTCCCTGATCCGCAGCGCGAAGCCGGCGGCGACGATCGACGGTATGGCGAGAACGAGCACGGCGATGCGCGCGCCGAAGAGTGCCGCGAGCCCGCCGTCGATCAGCGCCGCGATGGGGCGCGTACCGAGGAACGCGACGCTCCACAGCGCCATGATGCGCCCGCGTTCCTTGTCCGAGACGCGCAGCTGAAGTTGCGTCGTCGCGCTCGTCTGGCCGAGCAGGTAGCCGAATCCGCCGATGGCGAGCGTCGCGAACGCCGCGCCGAGCGCGGGCAGCAGCGCGAAGCCGATCATCCCGGCCGAGAAGATGACGAGCATGATGGCGATGCGCCGTCCGGGACGATCGGTATCGTGCAGCGGAATCACCGAGCCGAGCACCGCACCCGCGCCGAACGCGCCGATGAGCGCGCCGGCGAACGTGTCAGGGCGGTGAAAGAACTGCGTCGCGAATTGGGGCGTGAGCGTGCTCACGGGATCCATCGTGAGCGACACGGCGGCAACGATCAGCAAGAGGACGCCGAGTGATGAATCGCGGCGCAGAATCTCGAAGCTGTCGCGAAGTCGCGCGCGCGCGGCGTGGCGCTCGGGCTCGTGTTCGACGTGAATGACGAGAATCGCCGCGGCGAAGATGAGATAGGATCCCGCGTTGAGCGCGATCGCCCACGGAATGCCGAGCCGCGCGACGACGAACGCGCCGGCAACGGGTCCGACCGCGCGCGCGAGGTTGAACGTTACGGAGTTCATGGCGATTGCGGCGCCGAGATCGTCGCGCGGCACGAGCGCGGGCACGATCGCCTGCAGCGCGGGCGTCGAGAACGCCGTGGTTGCGCCGAGCAGCAGTGCGAGCCCGAGCACGATGGGCAGTGATCCGAGCTTGATCGCGACGACCCATGCGAGTGCGGCGCTGACGAGTGTGGCACCGACTTGCGTCGCGATGATGAGCCAACGGCGGTTGAATCGATCGGCGGCAGTGCCGGCCCACGGCGCGAGCACGACGACGCCGATGAATTGCGCGAAGTTGACGGCGCCGACCCAGAACGACGACTTGGTGAGGCGATAGACCAGCAACGCCAGGGCGATGTTCTGAAACCACGTCCCACAGTTCGACAGCAGGTTGCCGGCGAAGTAGAGGGCGAAGTTGGGGTGTTTGAGAGCGCGGACAGAGGAACGGCGGGGCATTGGGCGGCGAGTGGGCAGAAAGTGGGCCTTGAGACACGAACGGCGCCAACCCGAACGGCGCGGTTCGGGTCAGCGCCGTTCGGGTCAGCGCCGTTCGGGTCAGCGCCGTCTAACGCGCACTTTCACCGAGTAATCGCGAAATAGAGTACGTATACCCACGAGAGAAACCCATCGATGATCGCCCAGATGAGCGAGTGATGCGCATCCCATGAGATGGCGATGGCGAGCGCCGAGCCGAAGCTCGCACCCGCCTTCGCCACCGACACCGAACGATTCGTGTACGTCGCTCGCTGCTGCTGTTGCTGCGGCGGCTCGCCTTGGTAAATCGGTCCGCTGTGTGCCATGAGTTTTCGAACGTGCTCAGAGCGATGGATGTTTCAGATGCCACTCGGTGTGGATCTGATACTGATGCGCCACGGACAGGATCTTGTCGTCGTTGTACAGATTGCCCGCGAGGACCGCGCAGATCGGCTGCTTGTTGTACGTCACCGGCGGCGCGCTCGTGTCGGCCGGCGCGCCGCGTCCACCGCCGCCGCCGCGACCCGCCGGTGGTGAATCGAACTTGTATGGCACCACCGCGCACGGATGTCCCGTCTGCGCATGCAGGCCGACATCGAAGCCGTTCGCGCCCGGCACGTACATGTCGAAGTCCTTGAGCAGCTCCGCCATCTCCGAGATGAGGATGTAGCGCCGGCGCTGCGCGTTGACGAAGTCGAACCCACGTGCGAATCGTCCGCCGGTCCAGCGCGTGAGCGCCGCCATTCCAGTCGGATTGCCCGGATCACCTCGGCCGGCGCCGCCCGCGCCACCGCCGCCGCCACCGCCACGACCGCCGCGACCGGGTTGCGGTTCGGGGATTGTCGCGAGGTCGATGCCCAACTCCTTCGCCTTGTTCTGCACGTACTCGTCGAAGGCCGCCGCCGATTCAACGCCGAGTCCTCCGCCGCCGCCAGGAATCTGCGGGCGCGGGCCGATCGGCTTGGGTCGAGCGCCCAACTCCGTCAGCTTGTCGACGAACTCCTTCGGCGCATTCGCGTCGACGCCAATGCGCATCGACGCGAGCTTCATCGTCGGATCGAAGTGGAACGGCGTCGTCACGGTCGACGGATCCTTCTCGTCCACGCCGTGAATGACGTTGAACACCATCGCCGCATCTTCAATCGTGCGACAGATGGGACCGACGCGATCCTGCGACCACGCGAGCACCATGCCGCCCGCGCGGCTCACGCGACCGAACGTCGGACGCAGCGCGCTCAAGCCGCACTCACGCGCCGGCGACACGATCGAACCCGACGTTTCGGTGCCGATGCCGAACGCGACGCAGCCCGCCGCCGTCGCCGACGACGGTCCGGCCGACGATCCGCTCGAGCCACGGCGAATGTCCCACGGATTGTTCGTCCGTCCGCGATACCACTGGTCGCCCTGCGCGAACAATCCGGTCGCGAGCTTCGCCATCAACACCGCGCCCGCGTTGCGCAGGCGCTGCACGACCTCCGCGTCCTCGTCGATGACGCGATTCTCGAAGTCCTTCGAGCCCCACGTGGTGCGCACGCCTTTCGTCGCGAAGAGATCTTTCACGCCGTACGGAATGCCGTGCAGCGGTCCGCGATATTTGCCCGCGGCGATTTCCTTGTCGGCCTGCGCCGCTTCGGCGAGCGCCTGATCTTCCATGATCGTGACCGCGCACAAGAGCACGGGATCGAGCCGCTTCATGCGCTCGAGATAGATCTTCGTCACCTGCGTCGACGTCAACTTGCGCGCCTTGATCAGCGCCGACAGCCGATGCGCCGGAAGAAACGCGATCTCGTCGTGCGACGACGGCACCGCGCCGCTCCACGGCTGCACGGTGAACGTGGCGCGCGTGAACACCGACGGCCCGTGCTCGCGCACGAGCTTTTCCATGAGCGCGCCCGTGCCGCCGGGATATGGCTGGAACGTCCAGGACACCGGCTCGCCGTTGCCGAGCGGCGGCGGGGGAGCGGCCTGCGGCGCGTTCGCGCCACCGGGCGCCTGCGCCAGCGCGCGCGCGCCGAATCCGAACGTGCTCGCCGCGGCGGCGGCGAGTGAGAGAAACACGAACTCACGCCGCGCCATGCCGTCCAACTCGAGTGCGTCGGCGGCCAACTCGGCGTCAGTCTCAGCGTCTTGAAGGAGGTCCAACTCGTCGTGGAAAGTCATCAGCGGCTCCGAACGGTCCGAAGGGATGGAGAGGATGGGAGAAGCTCGCGCGCGAAGCGGTGGGCGTCCAGGTTGGGCGTGTAGAAGAGAAGGTTGTCATCCTGACCCTCAGGATGACAGCTTAGGCATTCGCCGAATCCCCCGCCGTATGCGACATCAGCTGGACGTCGTCGCGAGGCGTCCAGCCAAGCCGCATCCAGAACGCGCGCGCCGCGTCGTTGTCGCTCACGACCATCAGGTGGCACTTCATGATCCCGCGCGCCGCGAGCGCGTGCGTGCACGATTCCGCCAGCCGCCGACCGATGCCGCGGCGCCGATGCGTGGACGCCACGGCGAGATGCTGCAAATAACCGCGGCGCCCGTCCGTGCCGCAAAGCACCGCGCCGACGATCGCGCCGTCCTCCTCGGCCACGAAGCTCAAGCCCGGCTGGCGCGCGAGATACGCGGTCAACGGCGTCCGCTCGTCCGCGTCGCGCAAGGTGACGCCGGCGGCGGCGCGCCAGAGCGCCGTTACGGAATCGTAATCAGTATCCTTGAATTCACGAACGCTGATCATTGGCGCGCTGGTGCAGCCGCACCGCCTTGCCGAGCGATTCGACCAGCCCGAGCAGGGCGAGGCCAAGCAGCAGGTGCACGAGCCGCACGGCCCAGTGCGCGCTGCCGACGAGCAGCGTGGTTTGCGCCACGCCGAGCCACGCCACGATGCCGCCGAGCGCGAGCACGAGCAGCGGCAACAATCGCTTTGGCAGCGCGAAGAGCGCGATCAGCGCGATGATCCACGCGTCGAGCACGAACAGCGATCCGAGCGCCGCATGGACCGGCGTCACGCCGCCGAAGCCCACCCAGATCGAGATTCCCAGCAGCACGAGCAGCGCGCCGAGCGTGCGCGCGAGCATCAGCAGTATGGTGACGAGCTTGGACATGCGAAGAACATAGGGCCGAAGCCCGTCATGTCACCAGCGCGGCGGTTGGCCCGTTCCATGCGCACGAGTTCGCAACCCGAACGCGGACAGGCACTGACGCAATGCAGCCAGAACCTCTTCTTCAATGGTCCGATCCCGTCAAGGAATTCATCGGCTTCGTCGCGCTGTTTCTGGGCGCCGGCGCGATCGGGTTCCGGTACTTCGCGCTGCGCGGGTGGGAGATCGAAACCGACCGCGCGTTCTACGACGATGCGGCGCGCCGCGCGGCGAGCCTGGGCCTGGTCGGCATCGTGCTGAGCTCCATCATGGCGCTCGCCGCGCTGCCCGGACTCGCCGCGCGAAAGCATTTGACGGCGACCGCGCTCGCGACGTCGGACACCGCGACGATGATGCAGCTCGGTTTTCTCGCGCTCGCGCTCATCGGATACGGATTGGCGTCGGCGCGCATCAAGGCCGGATGGCCGCTCGCCGCGATCGGTGTCGTCGTCGGCTGGTTGCGACTCGCGCTGCTCGGCCAATGGTCGAAGCTCATCAACTCGATTCACTCGCTGGCCGCGGGCCTCTGGCTCGGAACACTGTTCGTGCTCGTTCTGGCGGGACTGAGTGCGCTGCTCCGCCACGAGCCGACACGCGAACGGCGCGGCGCCATCGCCGCCGACATGGTCAACGGATTCTCGCCGCTCGCGCTGACGATGGGCGGCGTCGTCGTGGTGTTCGGGCTGATCACCGCCTGGCGGCATCTCCACGTGCTGTCGAATCTGTGGTCCACGCCATACGGGTACGCGTTGATCGTGAAGCTCGCCTTCGTGGCGACCGTATTCGGCCTGGGCGCATGGAACTGGCGGCGCCAGCGGCCGACGCTGGGCACGGAACCGGCGGCGAAGAGCATTCGCCGGTCGTCGATGACGGAGCTCACGGTGGCGACGATCGTCCTGGTCGTGACCGCGATTCTCGTCAGCTTGCCGTCGCCGAAAGGATGACGCCGGCCGCCATTAGTATTCTCTCATAGCGCACGTCACGTCCGGCAACGCCCCAGGTGCGCGATCATGGCTTTCCGCGCCATGTCGAGCGCGCCTTGCGGCGTCGATGCGTGCGCCTGGCAGATGCGGTGAATGCCTACGCGGTACGTCGCCGGCGGCTGATGCGGCTTGAGCTTGGTCGAGAACTCGCACGCGATCATGCGGCAGCTTTCGTCCACCTTCACGACCCACGCGCCGCGCAAAAACTCGATGTTGGCGTCCACCGTCCGTTCGACGACGTCGGGGCCCAGCCCCAGACGCCACGAGTCCGCATCCAACGCGAGCGGCTTGCCCGCCACACTCAGATTCTTGCCAAGCGCGTATCGTTCGATCAGCAGCTCTCGATATCGCTTCGCCCCGCCCTCCGTGGTGAAAATTCCCAGAATGGAGTCGTGCGGCCGACCGTCGGTGGTAAGCCAAATCTTCTTCATCGAAGCACCCGAATAAAAGCCGAAGATCAGATTAATGGCCTCCCGGCTCGGAAGGGAAGTGGGCGAACGGACGATGGGAGTTTGGCGCTTGCCTAGCGGGACACCAGGCCAAATTCTACGTTTGCCGGCCTATGCTGAGCGACTACGTCCTGTCGAAAAAGACCGCGCTCGCCGGTCTGCAGTGTCACAAGCGTTTGTGGTGGGAGATCAACGACAACGCCGCCGCGGAATTACGCGAGTCGCCGGCGGTACAGTACCGGCTGCGCGAGGGCACGCAGGTCGGCGCGCTCGCGCGCGAGTACGTGCCGGGTGGGCTGCTGATCGCGGGCGGCAATCGCAGCATCGCGGCGCGATTGGCCGAGACGCGCGCCGCGATGGCGATGCCGAATCTGCGCGTGATCTACGAGGCCGCGTTTCTCGCCGGCGCCACGCTCGTGTTCACCGACATTCTCGAGCGCAACGGCGACGGGTGGAATCTCATCGAGGTCAAGGCATCGACGTCGGTGAGCGCCGCCGAGCACGTGCCGGACATCGCTATTCAGGCAGCGGTGATGCGTGCCGCGGGCGTCGACGTGACGCGCTACGAGATCATGCGCCTCAATCGCGAGTGCGAGTATCCGGATCTCTCCAATCTGTTCGTGCGCGAGGACGTGACGGCTGACGTGCGCGAGCTGCTGGACGGGATCGACGGCGCGCTCGCCGATCTCGTGCGCGTCGCCGGCGAGTCACAGGTCCCCGACGCCGCGACGGGGGATCATTGCTCGAAACCGCGTGCGTGCCCGTTCACCGATCGCTGCTGGCCCGAGCTGCCGCGGCACCACGTGAGCACGCTGTATCGCATTGGCAAGAAGGCGGACACGCTCGTGTCGCAGGGGTATCAGACGATCGATCAACTGCCCGACGACGTGAAGCTCAGCGCGATCGGCGCGCGGCAGCGTCGTGCGGTGCGGCAGGGAGACGTCGTCGTCGAGCGCGACGCGCTCATTCGCGCGCTGTCATCACTCGCTCGGCCGGTGGCACATCTCGATTTCGAGACGGTGCAACCGGCCATTCCGCGCTGGACGGGCTGTCGTCCCTACGATCAGATCCCGGTTCAGCTGAGCTGCCACGTCGTTGATCCTGACGGCCGCGTGCGGCATCACGAATGGTTGTTCGACGGCGAGGGCGATCCGCGTCCGGAGGCGGCGCGCGCGATTCTCGCCGCGTGTCGCGGTGCGCGCACGGTCACGGCGTACTTCTCCACGTTCGAGCGGGATTGCATCCGTCGCGTTGCGGTCGCGTGCCCCGACGACGCGACGGAGTTGTTCGCCATCGCCGAGTCGCTGGTCGATCTTCTGCCGATCGTGCGCGAGAACGTCTATCATCCGGAGTTTCACGGCTCGTTCAGCCTGAAGAAAGTCTTGCCCGCGCTCGTCCCCGAGCTGTCCTACTCCGGACTGGCGATCGCCGAGGGCGAGACGGCGCAGCTCCAGCTCTCGCGCATGATCTTCGAGCGCGGCGCGATGAGCGAGGAGGAGCGCCGCGAGCTTCGCGGTGCGTTATTAGAGTATTGTAAACTCGATACGCAGGCGATGGTGGCGTTGGAGGAGCGTCTGATGCGACTGGCTGTCATCCCGAGTGAAGCGAGGGATCTGCCGTAGCGGTACGAGGGCTGTCCACTCTACCCGGACGTTAGATCCCTCGGTCGCTTCGCTCCATCGAGATGACGGGTCTGTCGCTACTTCGCTACTTACAGAAGTAATCCATCGCCACCTGCGCCATCGAGCCGCCGATCGCCGGGCCAAATCCCGGAATCTTGATCACGTCGCGCTTGACAACCTTCGTCGCCTTCGGATCGCCATAGTAGACGTTCAACTTCGACGCGATCGTGTGCTTCGCGCAGTCGAACATCGCCTCGTGGCGCGACAGGTACCACTTGTCGTTGCCGACGGTGGTCGGCGTGGTGAACGTCACCTGCAGCGTGGCCGACGTGATGCCCTTCGATTTTTTCACGCTCGCCGGATTGAAGGAAACGATGTTGCCGGCCGACGTCTTGCCGATCTCCTTCCAGCCCTTTGACGGCTTTTGCGCGTGCGCCGCGGCGGGCATGGCGACCGCCAGCGACGCGATGGTGTGAAGCATGAGGATTCGCATGCCCACACTATGCGCGATGGCGCTCGTCCTTGTAAGGGCGATTGACAACCCGGCCGCCTCCGGACCCATTTCATGTGACCGGTGTTAACACGGCCGGAGTCTGAACGTCTGTCATGAAACGCCCAAGGATGCGACGGCGAGACCTTGTGATCTCGCTCACGTCCGCCGAGCGTCGCCGTCATATCTTGCAGCCGCTCGAGTCGTTTCGACTTTCATGCCGGGTGAGGACTCCATGGCCACGCCAGCGCCGGACATCGACCGTCCGATCGCGGAACCGTCTGAACGGACGCCGCTGAAGCACCGCCGCTCCTTCGTTTTCTTCGGCGCTCTGGCCGCCGCGACACTGCTTCCGAAACGTCTCCGCGCGCAGGGTCGGTCGCGGCGGCGAAAGCCGATCGAGCCCGCGGCGCCCGTCGACACCGGCGTCATCGAGCCAAGCGAAGACGTCGCCGCCTTCGCCGAGTGGGACACGGGCGGACTGAGCCGCCTCATTCGCCGCGTGACGATGGGCATGACCGCGGGCGACGTGCGCCAGGCCGAGGCGATGGGCTGGGACGGCTACCTGAATCATCAACTCAATTATCAGCGCATCGACGACTCCGTGGTCGAGTCGGCGATCGCCGCCAAGTATCCGCTGATGGCGCAGCCGTCGAGCGTGCTGCGCGCGTCGTCGACGAACGTGAACGACGTCTTCAACCAGCTGCGCGAGTCTACCATCTACCGCTCGGCATTCTCGCAGCGGCAGTTGTATCAACGCATGGTCGAGTTCTGGTCGGATCATTTCAATCAGGACATCGACAAGGTGCAGACCCTGCTCGTCGCCGATCAGCGCGACGTCATTCGCAAGTACGCGATGTCGACGTTCCCGCAACTGCTCAAGGCGAGCGCGCATTCGGCGTCGATGATGGTGTATCTCGATCAGAACGTGAGCAGCTCGAAGGCCCCCAATCAGAACTACGCGCGCGAGATCATGGAGCTCCACACCCTCGGCGTCGACGGGGGCTACACGCAGAACGACGTCGCCGAGTTGTCACGCGTGCTCACGGGGTGGACGGTCAATAACTCGGGCGATTTCGTCTTCAATGCGGCGCTGCACGACACCGGCGACAAGGTTTTTCTCGGGACGACGATCAAGGGTGCGTCGGGCGCGGCCGGCCAGCAGGAAGGCGAGCAGGTGCTCGACATGCTGGTGAATCATCCGAGCACGGCGCGGTTCATCGCGACGAAGCTGCTGCGTTGGATGGTGACGCCCAGCCCGAGCGATGCGCAGGTGGGCGCGATCGCGGCGGTATATCGCGCGACGGGCGGCGACATCAAGGCGATGCTCCGCGCCATGCTCAACGACAGCTGGATTCCGCAGGCGCCGATGAAGCTCAAGCGGCCGTTCCATTTCGCGGTGTCGGCGGTGCGCGCGCTCACGCCGACCGTCTTCTCATTCTCCGCCATCACGACGCAGCTCAACACGCTCGGCCACCTGATTTTCTCGTGGGATACGCCGGACGGATTTCCCGACAAGCTCGAGTACTGGGCGGGCAACATTCTTCCCCGCTGGCAGTTCGGCACGGCGATGTCGCAGTTCAATTCCACGGTGACGCTGGCGGTGGACCTCACGCCCTACAAAGCCGGCTCGCCCGCGAACGCGGTCGATCTGATCAATCAGAACTTCTTTGGCGGCGAGATCCCGAGCGTCACGAGCACGGCGCTGCTCAACTACGCGGGCACGGCGACACTCACCGACGCGAAAACGCGCGAGCTGATCGCGTTGGCGATCAGCGCCAACGCGTTTCAGTGGTACTAGGGTACTAGGCGGTCTTAGGCGCTGACCGGGAGATACGGATCGATGTCAGACGAACTGCACGACGAGAGCTGCGGCTGTCAGGAATACAACGAGTTGTCGCGCCGCAGCTTTCTGGGCGCGGCGGCGACATTTACCGCGGCGTCGATGTTCCCGGCGTGGCTGCCGAAGATCGTGATGGCGAAGAACCATGCGTCCAATCGCGATATCATCGTCTCGATCTTCCAGCGCGGCGGCGCCGACGGTCTGAGCATCGTCTATCCGTTCCTGGACGACGCCTACTATACCTCGCGGCCGACGATCGGCTTCGCGCGTCCGGGCAATGGCTTCGCGTTCGCGCTCGACAACCAATTCGCGATCGCGCCGGCGATGGTGGGCGGCGACGGCACCGGCGGCCTGATGCCGGCGTTCGCCGCGAAGGATCTGTTGATCGCGCACGGCGTGGGCATTCAGACGAACAACACGCGCTCGCACTTCGACGCGCAGCGGTTCATGGAAGTCGGCAAGCCGGCCGATCCAACGATCATCACCGGCTGGCTGGGCCGCCATCTGGCGAGCATTCCGCCGCTCAAACCCGACGCGCTGCTTCGCGGCATTGGAGTCGCGAACGGGTTGCAGAAGACACTCGTGGCGCCCACCGGCGGCACGCTGTTTCCGACGCACACGCTGCCGATCGCCGATCCGACGAACTTCACGATCGGTGGAACGTCGACCACGGCCGCCGCGCGCACGACGATTCTCGAAGGCGATTATCAGGTCGCCGACGAGCCGCTCAAGTCCGCGGCGTTGGACGCGATCAACACCGTGAGCCTGCTCAAGTCGGTGAACTTCACGGGCTACAAGCCGGCGAACAACGTCACGTATCCGACGAGCGCGTTCGGCCGCGCGCTGCGCTCGGTGGCGGTGTTGATCAAGAACGACGTCGGCATCGAGGCGGCGCAGATCGACATCGGCGGGTGGGATACGCATGCGTCGCAGGGCGCCGTCGGCGGCGGTATGAAAACGCTCATGCAAGATTTCTCAAACTCGCTGGCCGCGTTCTACGCGGACGTCATCGCGCCGGGCGGCTTCAACGTCACGGTCATCGCGATGTCGGAGTTCGGCCGCAACGTGCGGGAGAACGCCAGCCAGGGCACCGACCATGGCCGCGGCACGGTGATGTTCGCGATGGGCAACAACATCGCGGGCGGCCGGGTGTTGACACAGAATTGGAAATCGCTCGACCACGCCAACCTCGAGGCCGGGCAGGACCTGGTCGTCGGAACGGACTATCGAGACATTCTGTCGGAGATCGTGCAGAACCGGCTGGGGAATCCGAACCTCGATTTCATCTTCCCGACGTGGCAAGCGAACATGCTCGGTGTGACGCGCTGACCGAGCACGACTGCGTCACTGCACGATGATTTCGCCCGTCATGCCGCCGTGTAGATCGCAGACGTAGTTGAAGTCGCCCTTCGCCGTGAATTGCAGGCTGCGAGTGCCGGAACGGACTTCCGTTGGAATGTCGGGCGGTGCGCCGGCGAGGCGAGGCTTGAACAGTACGTTGTGGCCGAGGTTGTCGGCGGCGACCGCGAAGGTCCAGCGGACGGTGTCGCCGGCGGCAATCGTTTGAGAGGTCGGCAAGAACGTTTCACCGAACGTCGCGATGTCGTAGGTCTTGTTGGTCGATGGCGGCGGAGTCGGCGAGGCAGTGTCCGATCCGCACGACACGGATGCGACGAGCAGCAACGTCAGAGCGGGAGCACGCACGGATGCACGGAAGCAGGAGAGTGAACGCATGATAGACATTGACGCGACTGGACCACGAAGTTTGACGCTCATGCGCATGCGCGCGTTAGTGGCGTGCGTGCTGGCCGGGGCCGTCGTCGGCGTCGTCGCGTGCGGCGGCGACGCACCGACGAGCAGCGGCACGACCACCAGTCCGCCGCCGACAACGTCCCCGGCCGGCACGTACGCGATCTCGACGATCAACACGAAGGCGCTTCCTGTTGCCGTCATCGCGGATTCGGGTTTCACCTGGGAAGTCACCGCCGGCAGCATGGCGCTGACGTCCGACGGAAAGTATCTCGCGGTCGAGACCTTTCGGCAAACGGTGCCGGGCGACGTGTCGGTGTTCGTCGACACCACCACAGGTACGTGGGCGCTGTCGGGCAACGTCGTGACGTTCACCAACACGCTCGACATTCCGCCATCGACGTTCACGGCAACGTGGGCGAGCACGGGCACGCTGACGTTGAGCGAGCTCGATGGGAAGAACACGAATACGTTCGTGTATGCGATACAGAAGTAGCGGGCGTATGGGCGTATGGGCGTATGGGCGTATGGGCGTATGGGCGTATGGAAAGCAAGGGCGACGGACACTCCGTCGCCCTCGTTGTTTCGCCCATACGCCCATACGCCCATGCGCCTACGAATGTTTAGAGAATGCGAAAGGCGGCTTGCATCGCCGACGCGACGAACCGCTCGCTCTGCGCCTCGGCGCTCGCGGGATCGATGTTCGACGCCGGAAGCACCGCACCAATCCACTCGCGCGTATGCCAGCGTCCCGCGCCGTCGAGGGACGGCCGCTCCACATCGAGGTCTGGCGCGGGATGCATGTTCACGTACCAGTACGGTTCATTATAGTACTGATCGCCGGGCTCGAGACCGACGCCGATCGTGCGAGTCGCATCCACCGCAATGAGCGTCGCGATGTCGAAATGATGCGGCCAGCACCGAACCGGCGACGCATTCGGCGTCGTCGCGGCGACGTGGCCGAGCACGAGCGCGGCGTTCGTGAACCAGTGGTCGAGCTGCTCGAACTCGACGCGGCGGCTTCCATCGAACGGCCGCCCCTCGCCAACGGAATGCGCCGGGATGGTGTAATGCGCCGGCAGCGCGAAGGCGTCGCCGTTCAAGCCGTGCTGCGCGACCGTGCGCCGCACCCACCCGATGGCCTCGTCCACCGTACGCGTCTCGAGCGTGAAGCACGCCAGCTCGTCGTCGCCCGACAGCGCGAGCACCGTGAGGTTGCGTGGACGGATGGCGAGGCGGAGCGACGCATCGTCCGCGGGGTTCGACGCGAGCGCGTTCGAGAGCCCCAGCCATTCCATGTTCGTGTGGCCGTCGTCGGCGCGCGGCGCGACGTAGGACGCGCCGAAGCCCGCGACGAGCTGCGCGGCGTGATGCAGTTGGAGCCGCGCGTCGGTCAGCTGCGGTGCGACCGGCAGATCGAGCGGCCGCCAGGCCGGCACCAACCGCTCGAGGCGGATCGCCTCAGACGCCGCCGTACCACTCATAGCCGCGATCGCTCCAGTAGCCGCCGTTGCGGGCCGGCAGGAAGGTGATCTTCGTTAGATATTTAGTATTCTTATATCCTAATTTCACCGGCGAATAGATGCGCGCCGGCGCGCCCCACGCGGCGTTCAGATAGTGGCCGTCCTGCGCGTACACCACGAGCGTCTGCGGATGCGTGGCGCTCTCGATGTCCCAGCTCTCGTGGTAGTTGCTGTCGAACGACGCGAAGTCCACGTAGTGCGCGCCGGGCTGCACGCCGGCCAGCGTCGCGATGTCCGACAGGCGCACGCCGGTGCGCGTCGCGACCGCCGTCCACCCTTCGACGCAGTAGTGATCGAGCTTGTAGCCAATGCGCGGCATCGCCGCGAGATCGGCGAGCGACAATCGCAGCGGATTGTTCACCATCCCGCCGACTTCCAGCCGCCAGGCGCCGCGGACGGCCTCGTCCCACACCGGCACGCTGTCCGACACGAAGTACGACGGGAAGTGCTGGCCCGCGGGCAACGCGCCGGCGCGCGGCACGTCCATGGAGCGGTGACTGAACAGCGCGCGCTCGAGTGTTTCGTTCTTTGCTTCCGCGAATTTGAGAACACCCTTCGCCGAGCGCGGACCCATCGAGTCGCAGGCGGCCAGCAACGTGGCGCCGAGTGCGCCGGCGGCGACTTCGAAAAACCGCCGACGATCGAGTCCAACCTGCTCGGCCGGATGTGTTGGTCGCTTCGTCATGTTCGCCGCCGCGGAAGCAGATGCCAGAACGGCCGCGCGTTTCTGGCCTCGGGCGAGAGATCCTCGCGATAGCCGCCGGTCGTGATCGATCGAATCGAATACGGGTCGACCGCGAACACCATGAAGATGTGCATCGCCGACAGCGCCACGAGCAGAAGCATCGCCCAGAAATGCCAGTAGCGCGCCCAGACGTATCCACCCAGGAGATTCGTCAGTGGCGCAAGCTGCACCGGCTTCCAGATCGCGATGCCGGTGATCACAGCCATGATGCCCACGATCGGCATCGCGAAATACGCCATGCGCTGCAGCGCGTTGTGCTTTCCCTGAATGGGATGATCGCGACGACGGCCGACGTAAAAGCGAACCATCTCCCACGAGTCACGCATGACACCGCGACGCGGAACGAGATCGCGCCACTCGCCGTGGAGATAGATGAATCCCAGATACACGAGCCCGTTCACCGCGAGCACCCACATCATGGCGAAGTGCCAGTTGCGCGCGCCCGCCAGCCACCCGCCGAACGTCAGCGGCGCGGGGATGTCCTTCCGACCGAACGGCCAGCAGCAGAACGTCTCACCGCGGCGCGCGAACGTGGGGTACGCGTTGAAGATGCGAAGCCCGGTGGCCACCATGATCGTGAGCGCGATCGCGTTCACCCAGTGCGTCACGCGCACCACGATGTGATGCCGCGTGTGATGCGCCGCGGAGGTCGAGGCCGGCGGCAACGGAGCAGTCGTCGATGATGCGGACGTGGAAGCACTCATGCTCGGCCAAATAGCAGTCCGTACAGCAGCAATGTCAATACGATCGCCGTGATCAAGACATATTTGCGATCGCGCTGGAGCGCGAACGCGACGAGGGTGAATCCGACGCGCATCACGGGCGTGGCGATCAGCAGAAGCAGGCCGAACTGAATCGTCGCGCGCGCATCGAGGGAAAACGCGCCGCGCAGAATGCCGTGCAACGTCGCGAGCGCGGGCGGCTCGCCGCGAAACGGAGTGTAGACCGGCACTTCGCTGCCGTGGTGCATCAGCAGCATGATGCCGCCGGCGGCGATGATGATCGCCGAGAGGAGCACGCCGATCTGGAGGAGCCGCCCGACGAACTGCTCGATCGCGTGATCGCTCGGGCCCGCGTGCGGCGGTTCGGCAACCGTTTGTGAGAATTCGCTCATACGGTCCCCGTCACGCCTTTGTAGAGCATCTGGGCCGCCATCACGACCACCACCGCGGTGAAGAGGAATCGCAGCGGCTTCACCGGTGCCTTCGTGAGAATGCGCGCGCCAAGC
This sequence comes from Gemmatimonadaceae bacterium, assembly GCA_035606695.1. NCBI lineage: Bacteria > Pseudomonadati > Gemmatimonadota > Gemmatimonadia > Gemmatimonadales > Gemmatimonadaceae > Gemmatimonadaceae bacterium. Next base: position 76,650 of record DATNEW010000023.1, on the reverse strand, counting down.
AGCGCGCCGCCGAGCACGCCGAGCGTGACCGGGAAGACGACGGCGGGGTCGATTTGACCGCGATGCAGATACACGCCGGCGCTCGCCGCGGCCGTGACGCCGATCATGAAGTTGCTCGTCGTCGTCGAGACCTTGAATGGCAGGCGCATCATCTGGTCCATCGCCAGCACCTTGATGATTCCGGATCCGATGCCGAGCAACGCCGAGAGGACGCCGGCGAGAAACATCAACGAGAATCCGCCGGGCACGTTGGTCACGGCGTAGGCCTGCTTGCCCGCGGCGGTCGGATACGTCGAGTCGAGGCGGAAGCGCGTCGACCATTTGTCGGGCTTGTCGAGCGGCGCGTGATCCTGTTTGGGCTTCATCGACCGCACGGCGGTGAACAGCAGTACTACGCCCATCAGGATGGCGAGCACGTTCGTCGGCGTAATGCCCGCCAGCGCGGCTCCTACGAGGGCGCCAACCGTCGTGGCGACCTCGAGCAGTACGCCGACGCGTACGTTGGTATAGCCCTCACGCACGTAGGCCGCCGCGGCGCCCGACGAGGTGGCGATGATCGACACGAGCGACGCGCCGATCGCGTAGCGGAGGTCGACGTGGAAGATCAGAGTGAGCATCGGCACGATGATGATGCCGCCGCCGATGCCCGTCAGCGAGCCGAGGAGGCCGGCGGCGAAAGAGCCGACGGCGACCAGCATGGTCATGATGAGAAGCGTCACGCGCGCAATTTGGGGCACCATGTGCTCATTGCGGCAGTCCCGACCGCTTGGCCCGTATTTCGCCTTTTGGGAATCCGGGGGCCAACCAGAGGGATATGACGACATTGACTGTACACAGAGTGCGGCTGTTCGGCGGGGCGATCGCGATCGCGGCGGTATCCGCGTTCGCCGCGTGCAAGAAAACCGGGTCGGCCGGCGGCGAGGTCAGCCGCAACTGGACGCCGGCCAAACAGGACGCCTACATGGGCGTGCCCGCGGCCGAGGTGCAGGCGGCCATTCAGAAGCGCTTGACGATGAAGCCAAATCCGCCGGTCACCGCCGACCAGTGGAATCACGTGAAGAAGCTGTACGCCACGTTCGGTCAGAGCCTGTTGTGGCTCGACGGAAAAGGCGTGCACCAACCACGGGTGAGCGCGCTGCTCAATCGCATTGCCGACGCGGACAGTGATGCGCTGCGGCTCGAGGCGTTTCCGCTCGCCGATCTGAATCGTTCACTCTCGACGCTCGGCGACAAGGCGACGGCGGATCAGCTCGCGGATGCCGATGTGCTGCTCACGTCGGCGTTCGTCGCCTATGGCGAGAACATGATGACAGGCCAAATCTCGCCGCAGGGATTGAATCAGGCCTGGCACATCAACAATCAGGATGAGAAGGTCGACAGCGCGCTCACGCTCAGCCTGCGTGAAGACGATCTCGCGGCTGGACTCGCTCGCATGCGGCCGCAGGATCCGGCATACGATTCACTGCGTCTTCAGCTCGGGCGCTATCGCGATCTCGTGAACAAGGGCGGGTGGCAACCGATTCCGGATGGACGCGCGCTCAAGCGCGGCGATGCGGATTCGCCGGCTCGAATTTCGGCGCTGCGCAATCGTCTCGCGGCGGAGGGCTATCTCAGCGATTCGACGGTGCAACCGGCGAGCACCGACTCGGCTGCTGCGCCGCGAAAAGTGGCGCGCGCAGGCGGTGCCGTGTTCGATCGCACGCTGGCCGGTGCCGTTGCACAGTTTCAGGCGTCGCACTCGATCGGCGTGGACAGCATGCTCGGCAAGGAAACGCTGGATGCGCTCAACATGCCGGCGGCGGATCGTCTGGCGGAGATCGCGGCCAATCTCGAGCGCTATCGCTGGATGCCGCGCGACCTGGGCCAGCGATACATCCTCGTGAACGTGCCGCAGTTCTATCTGCACGCGTATGACAGTGGGCAGAAAACGCTCGACATGAAGGTGATCGTCGGCCAGGAGTATGAGGACAAGGCGACGCCGGTCTTTGCCGACTCGATGGAGTACGTCGTGTTCCGTCCGTATTGGAACGTGACGCCGTCGATCGCCGCGAAGGAAATCTTTCCGAAGGTTGCCGCCGATCCGGGCTACCTCGATGCGAACGACATGGAGGTGTACACGGATCACGGCCAGCGCGCGGTACGCCAGCGCCCGGGCCCCAAGAACGCGCTCGGGTTCGTGAAGTTCTTATTCCCGAACGATTACAACATCTATCTCCACGACACGCCGAATCACGAGCTGTTCAAGAAGGACGTGCGGGCCTTCAGCCATGGCTGCATCCGCGTCGAAAAGCCCGATGAGCTGGCGCAGTGGGTGTTGGGCTGGCCGGCGGACAAGGTCGAAGCCGCGATGCACGGCGCCGACAATCATCAGGTGACGCTGCCGAAGAAGATTCCGGTGTACATCGTGTACTTCACGGCGTTCGTGGAGAACGGGCAGCTGCACTTCGGCAACGATCTCTACGATCGGGACAACGCGCTCGTCGAGAAGATGCGCGACGCGGCCACCGTCTCGCCCGAGACCGTGCAGGCGCAGCAGGCGTTGCGGAAGCTGGCGGGGGAGTAGTGGTGGATTAGCGAACGGACCAGGGCACCGTGAGCTGCACGGTGCCCCATCGCACGCGCATCACCCCGCCCAATGTGGCATATCCCGAACTTGGCTGCGGCGAATCCGGCACGAGATAAATCGTGAGTGTCTCCTCATTGTCGTTCATGGCGGTCGCCGTCAGCGCGACGCGGCCGAAATCCTTCGACGCGTTCCGATCCGTTCCCCACTGCGCCGTGCCGCTATTGACGATGAGCTGCCACGCGCCGCCGCTGTGGAGAAGAAACAGCGTGTAGTCGCCGCGCGGGATCGCGAGGCTGCCAAGCGTGAGGTCGACTTCCGTGTGCAGCGTCGTCGCGTAGTTCGATCCGAAGCGCCACACCGTATCGTTCGGGATCAATCCGCCTTCGATCTTGCGCCCGCGCGCATGCGGTTGCCCGTAGCTGATCGCGATCCGCGCTGGTCCGGACAACGACGCGTCTTCCGCGTACCAGCGCCGTCCGATCGGACGTTCGTTCACGTGTACCTCGACCGTCGCGAAACTGCTCGCCGCCATGCGCCGCGTGGTGTCTGACCCCTGCGCCGAGAGTTGACTCGCTCCGATCGCCAGCAGAATCGCGGTGGATGCACACGTTGCCCGAATCACGAACACGCTCCGATGAGTGAGGGTACCGTGGACGATGCGCGGCCCGGCCCGGCCACCGCAAGGCGCCCGACCGCCGTCCTTACCGAACAGAAACAGTTTTACGGCCCAGCGCGTAGTTCTTCGCGGACGGCTTCCTCCACCGACGCAACGGACCACGATTCGTGAAACGCATTCTCACGCTCACATTGCTCGCCGGGATCGCGACCGTCGCACTGGGCCAGTCGGCGCCGCCAATCGCGCGGTACGTTCCGGCGTCGCCCGACCCCGCGCACCGCTTCGTGACCGATGCGGCTCACATTCTCTCGCCGGCCACGATCGTCGCGCTGCAAGACAGCGCGCTGGCGCTCCAGGCCGCAACCCACGCCGACGTCGCCTGGGTTACGCTTCCCACCCTCGGCGGGCGCGCGATCGAGGAAGCGGGCATCTACATCGGGCGCACGTGGCGCATTGGAAGTTCCGGCCAGCCGGGCGACGAGGACCGCAATCGCGGGCTCGTGCTGCTCTATGTGCCGGACAAATCGACCACCGCGGGATCGAACATTCGCGTCGAAGTCGGCAATGGGCTCGAGGGAACGATCACCGACGCGCGCTCGCATCAGATCATCTTCGCGATGCGCGACGATCTTCGCGCCAAGCGCTACGACGACGCGTACATCAAGGGTTGGAACGCGGCGGCCGCGCTCGTGCGCGAGGACTACGCGTCGCGCACGCATGCGTCTGCACCTGCCGCCGCGCCGGCAGCGAGCAAGAATGCCGGGCCGAGCGCCTTCGCCATCGTGGTCGTTGTCGCCGGACTCGGCGTGTTGTTGATGGTTTTGCTCCGGCGGTCGCGCCGCAGGCGCGCCGCCGAGCCGGAGACGATGACATTCACGCGAAGCGATTCGCCGAGTGAGGACGACGACCGAAATTTGAAGCGCGCCGCGATGTGGGCGCTGTTCAATGCGGCGCTGAACTCCTCGGGCGGCGGCGGCGGCGGTGGCGGAGATTCGGACGGCGGCTCGAGCGATTCAGGCTCGTCGGGAGGCGGAGATTTCGGCGGCGGCGGCGGCTTCTCGGGCGGCGGCTCGTCTGATTCGATCTGAGCCCTTTTCAGATCTTGTCAGACGTGGTCGTAGTGCTTGATCTTGTCGCCATGCTCAAGCCATTCGTCTTCTGCGTCCTCGCCCCGTCGCTGCTCCTGGCGCAACGCCCGTTCAACGTCAACGAGACAACAATTTCCGACGTGCACGCGGCCATGCGCGCGGGCTCGCTGACGTGCCACGCTCTCGTGCAGTCGTATCTCGACCGCATCGCGAAATACGACAAGGTTGGACCGGCGATCAACGCGATCACCGTCGTCAACCCTGACGCGTTGGCCACCGCCGACTCGCTCGACCGCCGCTTCGCCGCGTCGCGACAACTCACGGGTCCGCTCCACTGCATTCCGTTCATCGTGAAGGACAACTTCCAGACGATCGGACTGCAAACTGCGGCTGGCAACATCGCGCTCAAGGGCTACGCACCGACGAAGGACGCGTTCCAGGTGCGGCGCATCAAGGAGGCGGGTGCGGTCATATTAGCAAAGTCTAACATGGCGGAATTCGCGTTCAGTCCGTACGAAACGGTGAATTCGGTGTTGCCGGGATACACGCACAACCCGTACGACGTCTATCGCGTGACGGCCGGCTCGTCCGGGGGCACCGCCGCCGCCGTCTCCTCCGACTTCGGCGAAGTCGGACTCGGCACCGACACCGGCAATTCGATTCGTGGCCCGAGCTCGCACCAGGCACTCGTCGGCATTCGCTCGACGATGGGGCTCACGAGCCGCGCGGGCATCGCGCCGCTCAGCCTCTTCGCCGACATCGCGGGGCCGATGGCCCGCACGGTGTCCGACGCCGCCGCGGTCCTGCAAGTCGTGGCCGGGTACGACCCCGACGATCCCGTCACGGACTCCGCGCGCGTGCATCCCTCGCCCGATTATTCGGCGTCGCTCGTGAAGGGCGGGCTCGAGGGCGCGCGCATCGGCGTATTGCGTCAAGCCTTCGAGGCGCCGACCGTCGATCCCGAAGTGCGCGCGATCTTCAATCGCGCAATCGAGGATCTCCGAAAGGCCGGCGCGACGGTGCTGGACACCGTCATGATCGCCGAGTCGGATTCGATTCGCCGTTCCGGTCCGCGCGGCGGATGCAATCCGTTCCGCGCCGAGTTCGATGCCTGGCTCGCGCAGAATCCAACGGCGCCGGTGAAGACCGTCGAACAGATCTTTCGCTCGCGCCAATATCATCCGTCGATCGAAGCCCGGCTTGGCAGTGCGGTGAACGACACGACGAACATCGAGACGGCGCCGGCGTGTCTTGCGCGCACGCGCATTCGCGCCGGGCTGCGCGACGCGGTGACGAAGACGATGGATCGCTTGCAGCTCGATGCGCTGATCTATCCGACCTGGAGCAATCCCCCGCGGTTGATCGGCGATCTGAACACGCCGGCGGGCGACAACAGTCAGGTCTTTTCGCCGACGACGGGCATGCCGGCGATCACGGTGCCGATGGGGTGGTCGCGCAGCAACACGCTGCCGGCGGGGATGACGATCTACGGCCGCGCCTTCGATGAAGCGCGGTTGATTCGCTTGGCGTACGCGTACGAGCAAGCGACGCACTGGCGGAAACAGCCGAGCTCGACGCCGTGATTTTCCCGTTGTTCGCTGTTTTCGCTGTTTTCGCTGTCTTCGCTTTTCCGCCCATCGCCCAGCCCCCATCGCCCATCGCCGCTGGCACGGCGTCTGCTTTAGTAAATCACCGGCGAGACCGCGAAAGGGAGGGCCGCTCCGGCGGCTGAAGGTGGGACGCGGATCGCCAGGTGGGGGAGAGAATGCGTGCGGGGGCGAGCAGTCGGCGCCCCCGCACCGTTTTTTGCTAGTCTTCTTGTCGCCCTTCCAATCTCCATCCGAATCCAACCATGTCGTTCGATCAGTACCACGAACCCCCCGAAGAACTGTCCGCCGCGACGCGCACCTTCGCGCGCATGATCGCCTCGCTCACCGAAGAGGCCGAAGCCATCGGCTGGTATGAGCAGCGCATTGCTCTCGAGAAAGACAAGGATGCGCTCGCGATCATGAAGAACGCGCAGCACGAGGAGATGAAGCACTTCGGCATGGACCTCGAGTTTCTGCTGCGCAAGAAGCCGAAGTGGCGCGAGACGCTGAAAGGCATCCTCTTCAAGGCGGGCGACATCGTCGAACACGCGGACGAGGCCGAAGAAGCGTCCGAGTAGTGAGCCGCGTCGCTATTATGCGATAGCATGGGTCGCTTCACGAAAATCTTTCGCAATACGATTGCGCTGTCGGCGTTCGCCTTCGTCGCCGGCGTCAGCACCAGTCGCGGCGCGCCGTTCACCGGTGTTCTGCACCGCCCGCCGTCCGCGCCGCCCGCTGTGCCCCGAGAATTTCGCGCCGCGTGGATGACGCCGATCTGGGACCGCGGCTTCAAGGACTGGCCGACGTCGCCGAACATGACGCCCGACGAGCAGCGTGCCGAGCTGCGCCGCATGCTCGACCAGGCGGTGGCCGCCGGCTTGAACGCGGTGATCCTGCACGTGCGCCTCGCGGGCGACGCGCTGTACCCCACCTCCTACGCGCCGTGGTCGGTCGTGCTCACGGGCAAATCCGGCGTCGGGCCGCAGCCGTCGTACGATCCGCTCCGGTTCGCGATCGACGAAGCCCATGCGCGTGGACTGCAGCTGCACGCGTGGTTCAATCCGTTTCGCGCGATGTTGCCGCAATTCGCGGGCAAGGCGGCCCCGAATCACGTGACGCGCACGCATCCCGAGTGGATTCGGAAGTACGGATCGCAGACGTGGATCGATCCCGGCGAGCCCGCGGCGCGCACGTTCGTGCTCGAGACGATTCTCGACGTGGTGAAGCGCTACGACGTCGACGGCGTGCACCTCGACGACTACTTCTATCCGTATCGCGAAAGCCGCACGGTCACCCGCCGGGTGCATCGCCGGCGCGTGCGCCAATCGGTCGAGATTCCGTTTCCGGACGACAAGACCTGGAAGAAGTACGGACGCAGCGAAGGCTACGCCGACCGCGACGCCTGGCGCCGCGACAACATCGATCAGTTTATACAATTATTATATCAGAATGTAAAAGCCATCAAACCGGCCGTGGTGGTCGGCATCAGCCCGTTCGGCATCTGGCGCCCGGGGCATCCGCCGGGCATCGCCGGACTCGACGCGTACGCCGAGATCTACGCGGACTCGCGGCGGTGGCTGCAGAATGGGTGGCTCGACTATCTCGCGCCGCAGCTCTACTGGGAGATCGGCGGCACGCAAGACCGCTTTCGCCTGCTCGACGCGTGGTGGCGGAGCGAGAACGTGCGCGGCCGCCACGTGTGGCCGGCGCTCTATACCTCGCACGTGTACGGGGGACGCGACGCCTGGCCGATGGGCGAGATCGCGCGCCAGGTCGAAGCGATTCGCGCCTCGCGCATCGGCACCGCCGACGTCCCCGGCCACGTGCATTTCCGCCTGGCCGCACTGTTCGCCGACAACATGCGGTTGGCGAACACGCTCGCCAACGACTACCGCGAACGCGCGCTGGTCCCCGCATTCCCGTGGCTCGGCGCCGCGGCACCAGCCGCTCCGCGGGTGTCGTTGGTGACCAACGGCGGCGCCGCGGCGTTCCTCGTCGAGCCTGGCGACGCGAATACTCCGCGGTGGTGGCTCATTCAAACGCGCGGCCGCGACGGCGCGTGGAGAACGAACGTGCGCCTCTCCACCGACACGAAGTTCACCGCCGCCGCACTCGGCACCGCCGACGCGGACGAGATCGCGGTGAGCGCGATCAGTCCGACCGGAATCGCGAGCGAACCGGCGATCGTGGTGCCGTAAGAAGCGTCACCCGGAGTTGTCTTTCCGAAGCAACGGTCATCCGGAGTTGTCATTCCGAGCGAAGCGAGGAATCTTCTGTCTCTTCGGGACACCCGGTCGTGCTCTCATGCTGCCGGATTCCTCGTTGCGCCCGGAATGACACCGTCATAGGACCATGATGATGCGGAAACTCGCGCTCGCGCTGATCGTGCCTCCAGCGCTCTTCGCCCAACGCCAGTCCCCGGCCGCGAACGGCCCGCGCCCGTCGCTCCTCGATTCCGCGCGCTACGCCGCGGCGCCGCGCGAGCTGCGCGGGCTGCAATGGCGTTTGGTCGGACCGTTCCGCGGTGGACGCGCGGTAGCCGTCGTCGGCGATCGAACTGATCGCAACGTGTTCTACTTTGGCGCCGTGGACGGCGGCGTGTGGAAGACCACGAATGGCGGCACGAGCTGGCGGAACATCACCGACGGTGTGTCGAACATCGCCTCCGTCGGCGCGATCGCGATCGCCCCTTCCGATCCGAACGTGATCTACGCCGGCGGCGGCGAGGCCGATCTGCGCGAGGACTGGACATACGGCGACGGCATGTATCGCTCGACCGATGCCGGTGAGACGTGGACGCACCTGGGGCTCGACGACGCGCGTCACATCGCGCGCATCGTCGTCGACCCGCGCGATCCCGACCGTGTCTTCGTCGCCGCGCTCGGTCACGCGAGCGGCAGGAATACGACGCGAGGAGTGTTCCGTTCCATGGACGGCGGCCGCACCTGGGACCGTGTGCTCTTCGTCGACGATTCCACCGGTGCGATCGACGTCGCCATGGACCCGGCGAATCCGCGCATTCTCTTCGCCGCGATGTGGCACATGCAGCGCACGCCGTGGGGATTCACCGCGGGTCACGGCAGCCTGTGGAAGACGACCGACGGCGGCGCGACCTGGCGCGACATCAGCGGGAATCCCGGCATTCCAAAGAACCCGCTCGGCCGCATTGGCGTCTCGGTCTCGCCGGCGAATCCGCAGCGCGTGTATGCGACGATCGAGTGTCCGCCGGAAGATTCGACCGGCGGCATCTTCCGCTCCGACGACGGCGGCGCCACGTGGCAGCGCACGAGCGGCGATCAGAAGTGGATGGTTCGCCCGTTCTATTACAGTGTTGTAACAGCCGATCCCGCCGACGAGAACGGCATCTACGTGATGAACCTGCGTACGTGGCATTCGACCGATGGCGGCCGCACGTTCACCAGCCTGCGCCTGCCGCACGGCGATACGCATGCGCTGTGGATCGATCCCAAGGATGCCAAGCGCATGATCAGCGGCAACGACGGCGGCGCGACGATCAGCTTCGACGGCGGCGTCACCTGGTCGTCGGTCATGAATCAGCCCACGGCGCAATTCTATCACGTGACGACGGACGATCAGTGGCCGTACCGCATCTACGGTGCGCAGCAGGATAACACGACCGTATCGATGCTGAGCCGCTCCGACGAAGGTGCGATCACCGATCGTGATTGGTATCCGGTCGGCGGCGGCGAGTCCGGGTACATCGCGCCCAAGCCGGGCGATCCGAACACGATCGTCGCCGGCACGTACACGGGCACGATGACGCGGTTCGATCCGCGCACCAAGCAATCGAAGGACATCTCCGTCTGGCTCAACAACTACGACGGCTGGCCGGCGCGCGACGTGCCGAACCGCTTTCAGTGGACGTATCCCATCCTCTATTCGGGCCACGACAACCACATCCTCTACAGCGCCGCCAACAGACTTTATCGTTCTCTCAACGACGGCGACTCCTGGGAAGCGGTCAGTCCCGACCTCACGCTGCACGACCCGAAGACGCTGGGCCCCGCGGGCGGGCCGATCACCTACGACATGACCGGCACCGAGTGGTACGCGTCGATCTTCGCACTGGCCGAGTCGCCGCTGAATGGCGATGTGCTGTGGACGGGCTCCGATGATGGATTGATCAACGTCTCGCGCGACCGCTCGAAAACGTGGACCAACGTCACGCCGGCGGGCCTCGCGCGATACACACGCATCTCGATCATCGACGCTTCGCACTTCGACGAGGGGCGCGCGTACGTTGCCGCCAATCGCTTTCAGCTCGACGACTTCCGGCCGTACCTGTTCAAGACCACGGACTATGGCCACACGTGGACGAAGATCACGACGGGCATTCCCGACGGCGCGTACACGCGCACGATTCGTGAAGATCCCCTGCGCCGGGGCTTGCTCTACGCCGGCACCGAGACCGGCGTCTACTACTCGACCGACGACGGTGCGAACTGGCGGCCGCTGCAGCTCAACCTGCCGCGCGCCTCCGTGCGCGACCTGCACGTGCACGGCAACGATCTCATCGCCGCCACGCACGGCCGCGCGATGTGGTCGCTCGACGACATCTCGCCGTTGCGCCAACTCACGGACACGGTGCGGCAGTCGAATGTCTACCTCTTTGCGCCCGACACCGTGACGCGATTCGCCGGCGGCCACTTCCGCACCACCACCGCCGGCGAGAACCCGTTCGACGGCGTGATCGTCGACTACTGGCTGCGCACGGCGGCCAGTCCGAGCGACACGCTGCGCCTGGAATTCCTCGACGCGCAAGGCAAGGTCATTAGAAAATTCTCGAGCGCGCCGCCGCCCGACTCGGTCAAGTCCGCCGCGTTCGGCCGGGAGCTCGCCGATACGACGCGCATCGGTGCCGCCTCGGCGAAGCCCGTCAGCACGAGTCCCGGCAAACAGCGCAGCGACACGCTGTCGAACAAACCGCGCGGATCGCGCGAGTTGCTGCAGGACGACACGCTGGCCTTCACGCCGGCCGATTCGCTCGTCAGCGCACGCCCCGGCCTCAACCGATTCACCTGGAACCTGCACTATCCCGACACGCACGAAGTGAAGGACGTCGTCAACGACGAAGGTTCGACACAGGGACCGGTGATCGCGCCGGGCACCTATACCGCGCGTCTGACCGCGCACGGACAGCAGTACACGCGCACGTTCGTCGTGCGCGGCGATCCGCGGTTGCGCACCACGCAGGCCGAATACGACGCGCAGGTCGCCCTCGCGCTCCAGGTGCAGACGAAGACGAACGAGCTCTCCGAGGCCGTCGAGCGCATTCTCACGATCGAGCGCGCGATGGACGAGCGCGCCGCGGCCGCGAAGAATCAGCCGTACGTGAAACGTGTGACCGACGCCGTGAAGCCCATCCATGACAAGCTCGAGGCAATTCGCGACTCGCTCGTCGAGATCCATTCGCACGCCGATCAGATCACGCTTCACTACCCGGTGCGCTATTACAACATGCTGTTGTCGCTCGCCGGCATGGTGCAGAGCGCGGACGCCGCGCCGACCGCGCAGGAAGGCGCGGTGTATCACGACATCGCGCCCAAGGTCGATGCGCAAATTGGAAAGTTGCGCGCGATCGAAGGCGGCGATCTCGCGGCATTCAACGGCTTGTTGAAGGAATTGAACGTGCCCGGCGTCCCGATGGCGCAGCCCGTCATCGTTCCATAAGTCAAGCCATGATCATGAAAGCCGCGATCATCACCAAGCCGGGCGGTCCGAACGTCCTGGAGATTCAGGACCGCCCCATCCCGACGCCGGGTCCCGACGACCTGATCGTACGGGTGCGTGCGTCGGCGCTCAATCGCGCCGACTTGCATCAACGCGAAGGGAACTATCCGGCGCCGCCGGGCAGCCCGCCCGACATTCCAGGACTCGAATTCGCCGGCGAGGTTGCGTCGCTTGGCGCGAACGTGCGCGACTGGCGCGCGGGCGACCGCGTCTTCGGCATCGTCGGCGGCGGGGCGAACGCCGAATATGTCGTGGCCGACGCGCAGTCGGTGGCACGCATTCCGGACAATCTCTCGTGGACGGACGCCGCCGCCATTCCTGAAGCGTTCATCACCGCGCACGACGCGCTCGTCGTGCAAGCGCGCGTACAGCGCGGCGAGAACGTGCTCTTGCACGCAGTCGGCAGCGGCGTCGGACTCGCCGCCGTGCAGATCGCGCGCGCGTGGGGCGCGACGCCGTACGGCACGGCGCGCACCGCCGACAAGATCGATCGCGCGATACCCCTCGGTCTCGAGCACGGCGTCGTGCTCGGCGACGATCCGGACGACATGCTTCCGTCGCTCAAGGAGTGGACGAACGGCGCCGGCATTCACGTGACGCTCGACCTGGTCGGCGGCGCGTACCTGCCGGCGAGCATTCGCGCCGCGGCAAGCCGGGGGCGCATCATGCTCATCGGCACCGTCGCCGGCCGCACGGCCAGCGTTCCGCTCGGCAACATTCTCGGCAAGCGACTCACGCTGCGCGGCACGGTCATGCGTGCCCGCCCGCTCGAGGAGAAACGCGCGGTTGCGGCGGCGTTCGCGCGCGAGGTGGTTCCGCGGTTCGCCGATGGGACGCTCGAGCCCACGGTCGACTCCGTGTTTTCGCTCGAGGAAATCCAACGGGCGCACGAACGTCTCGCGTCCAATGCGACGTTCGGCAAGGTCGTCGTCACGATCTAGCTGACATTGTTTGTCATCGCCCCCGCATTCGATCCAACCGCTCTCCGAACGCCGCGCGGCTCTCCAGAAGCTCCACCGACAGATTTCGCAGCGTGACCTGATGGTCCGCCGCCGCCGCGCCGCCCGCGAACACGGCGGTGCGCCGGCCGACCGCGCGCCGAAGGTCGCCCAGCTCGTCGCGCACGGAGCGAGTCGGCTGCGGCATCACGATGCCGATCGTGACCGCGCGCGCTCCCGCGTCGCGCGCCAGCGTGCCGATCTCCGTCCCCGGCAGGTTCGGTCCGAGATAGACGACTCGCCACTCGCGCGACGCCGCGACGACGGCCGCCATCATCGCGCCGAACTCGTGCAGCTCGTCGGCGAGCGTCGTCGCGACCATGACCGGTGCATCGTCGGGAATCGGCGCATGCTGCAGCAATGCGCCGAGTACGTCGCGCACGACGGCCGAGGCAAGATGCTCCTGCGCCACGCTGATCTCGCGGCACGCCCAGGCTACGCCGACCTGATCGAGGTACGGGGCGACCACCGTGTCGAGGGCCGTGAGCGTGCCGAACGATACGATCGTCTCGGACAGCCGCGCGCGCAACGCGGGCGCATCGAGCGCGCGCGTATCGTCGAGCAAGCGCGTCACGATCGCCGCGGCGCGCGAAGCCTGCGCGATGACGGCGGCATCGCCCGAGGGCGGCTCGAGCGCCTGGCGCGCCATGCGCGAGAGCGTCGTCGTCGACGCGGCGCCGAGGTCAGCGAGGGAATTTCCCATCGCCGCGAGGCGCGCGATGAGTTGCAGCCGCTGAATGTCGTGATCGGTGTAGAGGCGCTGCGCGCCTTCCGTGCGCGTGGGCGCGACCGCGCGGTACCGTCGCTCCCACGCACGTACCGTGGCGGCCGTCAGTCCGGTGCGCTCGACGACGACGCGGATGGGATGGCGGGGAATCTCGGGCGGCATCGGCTCCGTTGCCCAGGTTTTGTCCAGAGAATACCTGGACAAAACTTAAACAAGCGCGATGCCTACTGGGTTGCCGCGGTGCCGGCGTCCCCGCGCTTGCCGAACAACCCCGCGATGAACGGCTTGGCGATGCAGTCGAAGAATCCCTTGTCGCCGCAGAGCGACGTGCCTGCCTTCTCGACGTAGGTCTTTACCTTCGACGGATACGTCGCGCAGTTCGGCGTGTTGGTTCCGTGCACGCAGCCGTTGTAGTGCAGCAGGCCCTGCGTCAGCGCCTTCGATGTCACCGCGCCGGAGTCGGACTTGATGTATTGGCGGAGAATGAAGATGCCGTACTTGAGGTTGGTCGAGTCCGATGCGAGGTCGGTGCCGAACTTCGCGCTCAGCGCCTTGAGCCACACTTTGGGGTACACCTGCATCAGTCCCACGGCGCCGACGTTCGACATCGCCTTGCTGACGAACAGTGCGTTCTCGGTGAGCATCACGCCGAATACGACCGCGGGCGGAATGCCGTCGACGTACGCTTCGCGCACGGCGTAATAGGAGATCGAGTCGGCGCGCGCCTGGCTCATGCGCCCGGTCTTGACGAGATCCTCGGAGAACTTGCGGCGATCGGCTTCGAACTGCGGCGACGACACGAGTTGCGCGAGCTTGCTCGTGTCTTTCGGCGTCGGGGGCAGGATCGATTTCGCGATGGGTACGGCGCGCGTCAGCGCTTCGGCGACGGTGGGCTGGCCGGCGAAGATCGGATTCATGTGGCGCACGGAGAACACGATCGTGCCGACCGTGAGCACGATGATCCCGACGTCGCGGCCGGCGACGGTTGCCCATTGCAGCCACGCCGGGCGGCGAGGCGCGCGACGATCGGGACCGGGCTCGGCGCGGCGGTCCGGCGAGGCCCGCCGCTCGGCGGCCGGCGCGGGCTCGCTGCTGACAGGGATTGGGGTGGCGCTCTCCGACGACATCATAGTCGTTCAGTGCAAGAGGAGCGCCCAAATCGGACGACAGGAACCCGCGGTGCGACGCTACCGGACGCGCTTCATGTGGTAGACCGTGACGTGCTCGTGCCCGCCGACGCCGCTGCGTTGCGTCGCGGTCCATTCGTCGGGCGAAAGGAACTGCCACGACAGGCTGCTGCGCACGTTGACCTGCGGAACGAACACGACGCCGGTGCTGTCGACGCGCGATGCGCCCCATCGAGCCGGGCCGTACGCCGTGTACAGCCGGCCGACCGAGAGATAGAGTCGGCCGGTGCTGGCGGGCTGGCTGAACCCCGCGTCGCGATAGTACGTGATGTCCACCGTCGAGTCATTCGTGAACGTGTAGCGTGCGTAGAGCGGTGCTTCGTCGGTGGACGATCCTGCCCAATCGCCTTGGAGCCAGTGCAGCTTGCCCAGGTCGGATGTGCCGAAGGGCGTGCGCGGCTGACCGCGCTGCGACGCCTGCGCGTGGAGCGCGGCGGGCACTGCGGGTATCGCAACGAAGATCGCGGCGACGGCGGCGGTCAGGGTGATTCGGAGGTGATTTCGCATGGTTGGTGGTACCCCACCGCTTACTCGTCGCTCCCCATTTTCGCCATGCGATCGCATGTTTCGGCGCACGAAGCGCACACATCCGCGCAATGGCCGAGCTGTTCGTCGCCCGCCACGCCTCGGCACGCTTCCTCGCAGGCGCGGCAGAGCTCGGCGCACGCGCCGCAGGTGATGACGTGGTAGGGCGAACCGCGCAGCATGAAGTTGGCGCTCGTCTGTGCGATCTCGGCGCAGTCCAGCAGGATGCCGATGAGGTGGACGTCAGTGAGCTCGCCGCCGCCGCTGGCGATGCAGTGCTGCAGCGTGAGTGTACAGACGGCGTGGCAGTTGAGGCATTCTTCGATGCATTCCTGAAGATCGTCGTGCGCTTGCGCGCCGATGTCTTGTTGTTCCATGGAGTTCTCCGCGTTGACGGAAGTGCTAGCGGCACGATGCGTACCGTGGGGGATGGCCGCGGCTGCACCGCGAGGGGATGGCCGCGGCTGCGCCGCGAGGGGATGGCCGCGGCTGCGCCGCGAGGCAACTGCGAAGAGCGCTGTTTGCTCTCACCATCCGCGCGCAGGGCGGGCCTCACCATCGACGCGGAGCGCCGGCCTCACCCTCGCGGCCCTCGGCCCGCGGCCCACACCATCCGCGCGCGCGAAGCGCGCACGGGCCTCACTCCCTCAAAACCTCAGCCCCGCGGTCACAAACAAATTCCTAGGCGGCAACACATAAAAAAACGACACGCCGTCTCCCGCATATCCGCTCCCGAACTTCTTGCTGTTCGTGAGATTGTTGCCGCGCGCCTGGATCTCGTAGCGGCCACGCTGCCAGCCCAGCGTGCCGTCGAGATTGAAGGCGGCGGGGAGCACGAAGCGGGGATCGCTCGTGTTCTCCAGGAATGAGCGGCCCTGATAGCGTGTCTCGAGCGCGAGCGACACGTCGCGGGTCGCGGCGAACGCGGCCCGCTCGAACGTCTGGAAGCGCGGCGTGAGCAGCGGCTCCACGTTGTGATACGCGACCGGCGTATCACCGCTCGAATCCACATAGTCGCGAATGCGATTCATGCTCGCCGTCGCGTTCGCGCTGAGCGTGATGCGTTGAATGCCGCGATAGGTCACGTCCGCTTCGACGCCCCGGCGATAACTCGCCGCTACATTCTTGCGCAGCGGCGTGCCGATCACCGTCAGCGCACCGATCGGCGCGATCTCGTTGCGGAAGTTCATGTCGTAGACGTTCGCCTGGAGATCGAGTGCCGCGGCGTGATAGTTCGCCCCGACCTCGACGTCGTGCACCGTCTCCGGCTTCACGCGGCTGAAGCTGCCGATTTCCGCGACGTTCGACGCGTCGATGTTGTCGGCGCCGGCGAGCATGTCGGTGCGCGCCGGCTCGCGCGTGTTGCGCCCGTAGGACGCCGTGAACGACAGCGACGGAAGGGCCGCGTAGCTCACGCCGGCTTTTGGATTCACGAACGTCCAATCGACGGACTGTCCGCCGACGCCCGAGTTCACGTCGGGCGAATAGCGAAAGCGCGCGTGACGCGCCTGCAGGTCGCCGAACAACGTCGCGGCGCCGGCCGTGTAGGCCAGCTTCGCAAACGCGCCCGCGTCCTGCTTGTGGCCGGTGTTCAGGTACACCGGCGTCGTCAGGTTCGGGCGATCGTATTCGGAGTGATCGCGCGCATAGGTGTTGGCGTTCACGCCGACGTCCATCCGCCACGCGTCGCCGCGCATCGTCCAGTTGCTCGTGAGCCCGTACCACACGAAGCGCAGATTGAAGTTGTCGAGCGAATCGATCAGGACGTCGTAGTCGCCGGCCGACGAGATGCGGTACAACGTCGTCGACAGCGAGGACGACGCGCCGAGCAGGCGCGTGTACGCGATCGAGGCGAGACGCTCGCTGAAGCCGTCGCGCTCGCGCGGCGTGAGCGGATTGATGCGCCGGTTCGTGTCGAGATCCGACTGCGCGACGGCAAGATACGCCATCGTGTCACGCATGGTGCCGGTCGTCGCCATGACCTTCACGATGTCGCGGTCGCCAAAGTATCCGCCGCTGGCGAAGGCCGATTTTCCTTCGACGCCCGAGTGATAGCGGTAGCCGTCCGTTCGCAGATCCGACAAGCGCGCGTACCAGGCGAAACGGCTCGGCAAGAGACCGCTCGCGTACGACGCGCTCACGCGCTTCGAGCCAAACGATCCGCCGGACAATTGCACGTTGCCGCCGCGCTCGGCGCCGGCGAGGGGAATCGTTTCCATGTTGATCGATCCCGCGTACGCGGCCGTCCCGTTGCTGCTCGTGCCGACGCCGCGCTGCACCTGCACCGTGGCGAGGCTATTCGTGAGATCGGGGAAATCGGCGAAGTACAGGACCTGATCTTCCGGATCGTTGAGCGGAATGCCGTCGAGCGTGAGGTTGATGCGCGACTGATCGATGCCGCGCAGTCTGATGTAACTGTATCCCCAGTAGTTTCCCGTCTCGGCGTACGCCGTCAGCGACGGCGCGGCGCCTTGCAGCACCAGCGGTACGTCCTGCCCGAAGTACCGCGGTCGAATGTCCTCGCTGGTGAGTGTCTTTTGCGAGATCGGGGCGAGCCCCGCGCCGCGCATGGCTGAGATCATCACGCGCTCCAGTCGCTGCACGCGCGAGCTGTCCGCGTGCGTCGAGTCGCGTCCCGTGCGGGCCGCTTGGGCGCGAAGCGAGTTGGAGCTATGGACGAGAAGGAAACCGAGCGCGACGAGGATCGTCGCGCCGCCACGGCGCGTGTGCGCCGGCAACGAAATGCGATTCATGTCTGACTCCCTACGCCGGTACGAACCGGATCAGGTTCTGCGGGACTCTCTCAGCCTGCGCCCTTTGTGGGCAGGCACCCCGGTCACCGGGAAAACCTAATGACTGTTGCCCCCGGCGTAAGGAAATTCGCGCGCGCGCGGATTATGCAATCCTATGAGGCTTAACCCGCGTTATCATTGGGACAGATGCCTCAAACGCTCAACCGCGTCCTTGTACTCGCCGACGGTCCCGTCGTCGCGGCGCTGATCGGCATGCTCGTGGAGACGACCGGGAGAACTCCCGTGTTCGCCAATCCCAACGAGGTGCCGAGCGATGCGCTCGAGCGTACGCGGCCGATCGCCGCGGTGATCATCGACGCGTCGCTGAGCGCGGCGGAGTCGGACCTTTTCTTCGCCGCGGCGGCGAAGTGGGACATCGGGGTCGCGGTGTTCGGTCCGGAATCGGCAGCGCGGCGCATTGCCGAGATCGCGGCGGGACGGCGCATTCCGTGGTTCACGATGCCGCCGACGGCCGATCAATTGGCGCGCGCGCTCGACGTCGCGATTGGCACGCAGAGCCGGCGCGGTGCGGAACGGCGCTCGGCCCCGAGTGAGGCGCTCGTTGCGCCGGACGGCACCAGGATTCTTCGCGACACGGACGGGTGTCGTTGGATGGTGTACGATCGGCGCGTATCGAACGATCGCCGTGCGTCGGACGGCGATACGATCACCGTGCGCGTCTTCGTGAGCGAAGTCGGCGAAGCCCTGGAGTGCGGATTGGGCGAAATGGAAATTCGGCAGGCAACGGCGAGCGCGTTGGAGCTTCAACTGTCGCGCTGCGTACGGTCGTAGCACGCCAACGCGGCAATCGCGCTGGTTCGTTTATTGCCGCCGTGTTCGCATTGACTCGATCGGTATTGGCACATGGCACCTGATGATCCGCAAGGCTTGCGACCGAAGCTCGCACGCGCGCAGGAGACGTTGCAGTCGGCGCTGGAAGACGCCTGCAATGCCGATCTCGGTGATGCCGACACGGGCGAGCTGATTCGCATCGAGGAAGTGCTGGCGATCGCGAACGAGGCAGCGAAGGAAGCGGTCTCGGTCCGCCGCCGGCTCGGCCGTGCGCGCGAGCTCGAGGACGAGAGCTCGAGCAGCAGTCACGCCCCGCGCGAAATTCAGGACGGCGTCGGCGTACGCTGGGTGGTCTTCGCCGTGTATCCTTCGACCGCGACGACCGAGCGTTCGCCGTTGCGCGAGCCATACACGAAGGGCTGGCTGGCCTTCGACTGCGGAATGGAGACGCGTCGCCTGGCGCCGATTCCGGAGGGCTGGTCCGAGTTGGCGGACGCGGAGCTCGTCGCGCTGTGCACGCGCGCCGAAGTCGCGCCGCGACGCAAAGGACGCGGCCCGACTACCTGACTACTCTGTGACGCGCGTTCTCAGGAGCGCGGGTTATCGCTTCGACGGCGGCGTGCGCCTGAATCGGGAGCGGGCTCGCCGCGCGGGCGGTCGGAAGCTTCTGCGTCGAACTGCGACCAGATTCGCTCGAGATCCCCGGGCGAGATGTGGACCGGTGTGCCCGCGAGAATGCCGGTGACGTTCCGGAACGGGCGGCCAAGGTGCATGCCGTTCCGGTCGATGTTGAACTCGCGAATGCCTTTGTCGTGCGCCGAGCCGCGCATCTTGAGGACCGTCAGGCCGCGGCGCATGTCGCCGAACATCTCGACGTAGCGAAGCAGGATGATCGAGTCGGTCAGCGTGGAGATGTGTCCTTCCGTGATCGACGCGCCGCCCATCAACGTCGGCGTCGTCGACGTGAAGAGGCCCGTGATCTCCTGATGCTTGATGAACGACGTCAAGCCGATGACGAATTCGCGATACGCTTTGATCGAGCCCACGCGCTCGAGAGCCGACAAGCTGTCGAGCGCCACGCGCTTCGGCTGGAATTGCTCGATGATGCCCTGGATGTTGAGCAGCCAATCCTCGAGCGTCGCCACCTCGGGGTAGTCGCACACGAGACGCAGCGACCCATCGCGCTCCATCTGCTCGAAGCTCACGCCCCAGCCGCGCGCGTTGCGGAACAACTGCTCGCGGCTTTCCTCGAACGCGAGCAGGAGACAGCGCTCACCGGCGTCGGCGCCGCCCTTGAGGAACTGCGTCACGGTGAGCGTCTTGCCGGTCCCGGTGGCGCCCGACACGAGAATCACGGAATCGCGGAAGAAGCCGCCGCCGCACATCTCGTCGAGCTCCGCGCTGCCCGACGAGATGCGCACGTCGGATGAGCGCTGCTTGAGCTGAATGGCCGACAGCGGGATGATGACCAACCCGACGCCCGGCACGATGGTGAATGGATATTCACCCTTTTGGTGGTCGGTGCCGCGGAACTTGAGAATCTCGATCGTGCGGCGGCGCGTTTCGTCTTCGAGGACGTTGCGGAGCACCATCACGTTGTCGGCGATGAACTCCTCGACGCCGAAGCGGGCGATCGGCCCGTAATCCGACGTGCGCTCCGCCGTCAGAATTGCCGTGACGCCCAGGGCCTTGAGCGCGGATGCGATGCGGAACAGCTCTCGCCGCACCATCGACTGATCAGAGAACTGTGTAAACACCGCGCCGATCGAATCGACGGCGACGCGCTTCGCGTTGACTTTGCGGACCGCATGCTCGACGCGCGCGAGCAGCGCGCCGAGATCGAACGCGCCACTCTCGACGATCTCGACGCCCGGATCGGGTGAGGCGTCAACGAACGCGAGGCGGCCCTGCCGCTCCCACTCGGCCAGGTCCCAACCGAAGCTCCGCATGTTCTTGCGAATGTCTTCAGCGGATTCCTCGAACGTCACGAAGACACCGGGCTCGTTCTGGTCGCGAATGCCCGACGCGAGAAACTGGACCGCGAACACCGTTTTGCCGCTGCCCGCGGTGCCGGCCACCAACGTGGTCCGGTTGATCGGGAGGCCGCCCTTCGCGATGATGTCGAAGCTGGGAATGCCGGTACGGAGCTTCTCGATCGGCTCCATGGAAATCGGATTGCTCATTCTGAATCGTCAGTCGTTGGCGGGGCCGTCGAGCGTCGGACGCACCTCGAGTCCGAGCAGCACTTTGTCCTTGTCGGACAGATCGCCGATCACGCGACGCAGCGGCGGCGGCAGCTGTTTGATCAGCGTGGGCGTCGCGAGGATCTTGTCATCCTCGGCGACCTGCGGATGCTCGAGCACATCGATGATCTCGAGCGCGTATTGGCCGTGCAGCTCGAATTCGCAAATGCGGCGCAGGTTGGCGATCGCCGTTTGTGCGCGGCTGCTCGATCCGCTGACATACAGCTTGAGAACGTATTGGTTCAGGAGGTCCCCCGATTGACGGCCGGCCGGGCCGGCGAGGGTACAAACTCGCCGCCGTCGAGCGGTGACGCCAGACCTCCGGCGCGAAATGCCGCGCAAAAACCGCCTCAAGCGTGGGGCACACTCTTTGAATTACTGGGCTCCGCGAACGTAGCCCAAGGTTCATCGGAATGGAGCAAGTGAACGAGCAGCGTCCGGCACCGGGTGCCCGTCGAGGAAGAAGGTCCGATCAGGAGCGCTTGCGTGAAATCGTCGAGCGCATCGCGGACGGGATCATCATTGTCGGTCTGGACGGAGTCATTTGTTTCGCCAACCCGGCGGCGGCCCGTCTCTTCGGACGTCCAACGGAGTCGCTCGAAGGCACGCCGTTCGGATTTCCCGCGGCGGCGGGTGAGACGGCGGAAATCGAAGTCGTTCAACCCGGCGGCGGCATCGTCGCGGCCGAGCTGCGCGTCGTCGACATTCAGTGGCAGGGGCAGCCGACGCGACTCCTGTCGCTGCGTGACATCACCGACCGCAAACGCGCCGAGGAAAAAGCGCAGCAACTCGAGCGGGAGCGGATCGCGCGTGCCGAAGCGGAAGCCGCGAGCCAGGCAAAATCCGAATTCCTCGCGGTGATGAGCCACGAGCTGCGTACGCCGCTCAACGCGGTGATCGGCTACTCGGATCTGCTCGAGCTTGGGATCTCGGGGCCGCTCAATGCCGACCAGCGCCAGCAGGTGTCGCGTATTCGAACGAGTGGCCGGCATCTCCTTGGACTGGTGAACGAGGTGCTCGATCTCTCGAAGGTCGAGGCCGGGCGTCTCTCGGTGCAACTGACGATCGCGCGCGTCGGGTCGACGGCCGACGCGGCCCTGTCGCTCATTCAGCCGGTCGCGGAATCGCGCGGGATTCGGCTGACGGCACAATGCCTTGGCGACGTGGACGCGATGTACGAGGGCGACGAGGATCGGGTCCGGCAGGTGCTCGTGAATCTGCTCAACAACGCCGTCAAATTCACGGAAGCCGGAGGCGCGATCACCGTGGAGTGCGGTGTGACCAAGCGTCCTGATTCCGAGGCGCGGCTCGTCGGCGGACCGTGGGTGTTTCTGCGCGTGACGGACACCGGCTGTGGCATTCCCCGCGACCACTTGCTCACGATCTTCGACCCGTTCGTGCAGGTCGAGTCGGGGCACACGCGGCAGAACGATGGATCTGGTTTGGGTCTCACGATCAGCCGCCGGCTCGCGCGGCTCATGAAGGGCGATCTCACCGTCAGAAGCGAAGTCGGCGTCGGCTCGACGTTCACCTTGTGGCTGCCGACGGCCTCGCAGTTGGCCCGTGACAAGTCGAAGCTCGTTGCTGAGACACCGGACAGTCCCGCCCGCCTTGCGGGTCTCGCCGAAATCGGCGAGGCGCTGGTGCGCGAGCTGGAGCCGTTGCTCAGCGCGTTCGTGAATCGGCTGCGCAACGAATCCTTCACGCCGCGGGTGTCGTCGCTTGGCTTCGCGCAGATCGCGGATCACATCGGCACGTACGTGGCGGACGTGGGTGCGCTGCTGATCGCGCTGGATGAAACGTCGGGGCAGCCGTCGACGCTGATCGCCGACGGCGGCGACATCCAGCGTCTGGTTGCCGAGCGGCACGGCGCACAGCGGGCGCGGCTGGGCTGGACGCACGAGATGCTCAAGCGGGAATGGAAGATTCTGAACGAGGAAATCGAACGCGCCATTCGGCGGCGCATGCACGCCGTACCGGACGCGACCGTGGTTGAAGCGCTGTCGATCGTGCAGCGGTTCATCGAGCAGTCCGAAGAGATCAGTTGCCGAGCGCTTGGCCGGACGCTGCAGGAAGCGAACGAGACCGTTGTTCGCGCCGTCGCGCGCGCCTGAGCTCGTCGAAGTGCTCTGTCTCGGTACAGTTGGCACGAGCCGTGCCTTCCAAAGGCACAATTGCACCTTCGTCCCACAAGGGGAGGCCCTCTCATGAACCGAAGTTTCTCGGCCATCGCGCTTGCCGTGCTGGTGACGGCCGCCGCGTGCGGCCGAAACAACAATCGTCCCGCGGACACCGCGCTGAACACCGACCTGTCGCTGGCGGCGCAGCAGAAGAATTTCCAGCCGTTGGACAGCATTTCGGCGGCGGAGCGCGCGCAGGGACTCGCGGCAGCGCCGGCAACCACCGCGCGCACGTCGAGCGGTGAGGTTTCCCGTGCGCCGGTCACGCATACCGCGACGCGTCATCGTTCCAGTGGTTCGTCGAGCAGCGGCAGCGTTGGATCGAGCAGCGGCAGCTATACGCCGGCACCGGCTCCGAGTCCGACGGTCGTGAAGCACACGCAGCGTGATGCGGCGATCGGCGCCGCGGCGGGCGCAGTGATCGGCGCGACGACGAGCCGCAGCAAGGTGAAGGGTGGCATCATCGGCGCCGCGGTTGGTGGTATTCTCGGCGGCGTGATCGGGAATAACGTCGACAAGACGAAGAAGCCGTAGCGCGTTGGGCGTTGGGCGTTGGGCGTTGGGCGTTGGGCGTCAGAGCGGACGGTCGCGGATGTTCCGTCGAAGATTGGTCAGCATGCCGCCGAGGTGGTCGGTCAATTCGAGTACGTCGTCGAGATCGCCGAGTTCGACGTACTCGAGTCGCACCGCCGCCTCGAGCTGTGTTTCAATTTCTGCGACGGAGCCGCGAGCGACGGTGAGGAAATGTCGCCGGTCCGCCGCCGTATCGCGCTCGGTGCCTTCGGCGATGCATGACGGAATCCGTAGCGCTGCTTTGCGAAGTTGAAACGTCAGGCAAAACAACTCTTCGCGCGGAAACCGACGAGTGAGGCGGTAGATCTCTGTGATGAGATCCATCCCTTTCTGCCACGCTTCGATCTTGCGGAAAGCCCGCATTCCACGTTGGCGAGGGCGCACGGATGATACTGCACGCGTCGTTGCGTCCGTGTGCTACCATTTCATTCCGCACGACATCACTAGCGCCCAACGCCCATCGCCCAACCCCCATCGCAGTCGCGCTAGCTCATCCTTGCGGGTATACTTCTCCCCCATGGCCAAGGAAGAACCAATTCAGCTCGAAGGGCAGGTCACGGAAGTGTTGCCCAATGCAACCTTCCGCGTTCAGCTCACCAATGGACACAATGTGCTCGCCACGCTCGGCGGCAACATGCGCCGGTTTCGCATTCGCGTGCTGCAAGGCGATCGCGTGACGATCGAAGTGTCGCCGTACGATTTGACGCGCGGGCGAATCATCTTCAGACACAAGACGTGAAGTAGTCTGTCATCCTGACGCTGAGCGCAGCGAAGTGAAAGGACCCCTTACCGCCACGGATAGGGGTCCTTCGTCGCTACGCTCCTCAGGATGACCTCAGGGGTCTTACGGACCCTTCAGCTCCTTCGCGCTCGCGCGCCGCGTGCCCGGATACGGCACATCCGGCCCCTTGATGGCCTTCCACAAAATCTGATTGAACTTCGCGTCGTCGACCGCGTCCTCGACGTGGAGGTCGAGATGCGCGGATTCCTTCGCACCCGGCGCATTGCGCTGATTCACCTCGTCGAGCGACTGCGCCGGCGTGAGCGCGACATACGGCCGCACATCCGGCGTGCTCGCCCACACGTCATGCAGCGGCCGGCCGAAGTAGTCGAAGTGCGACATCGATTGCAGGCCCAGGATCTCCTCGATCGTGCGCAGCACATCGGTGGTGTTCGTGAACCGATGCTCGACGCCCGGCCGGTTGTACGCCGACACGACGAAGAATGGCGAGCGGTGACCATCGACGTGATCGGGACCATTCTGCGCGTCGTCTTCCAGCACGAACACGACCGTGCTGCCCCAGAAGGGCGAGCGACTCAGCGCCTCGATCATGCGGCCGAGCGCCAGGTCGTTGTCGGCGAAGTGGGCGCGCGGCGTCGGCGCACCGACGGCGGCGCCCGACGTGTGATCGTTCGGCAGGCGGACGATCTCCAGCGCCGGCATCGAGTTGGTCTTCGCGTACTCCTGCAGCTCGGCAATCCAGATGTCGGCGCGGTGCTGGTCGCGAATGCTCAGATTGAAGTTTGGATATTGGGGATTCGACGTCGCCACGAGCGCGGGCTTGACGCCGCGATAGACCTGAGGTCCTCGCCCGTCGCCTTCCTCCCGCTCGGAACGCGCGCGCGTCTCCGGCTGCACGAACTCGCCGTAGTTCCGCAGCGTGATGCCTTTCTTGACCGCGAGATCCCACAGGTAGCCGGCGGCGGGCTCGTTGACGTCGTCGTTCGGAATGCTCGCCGTGCCGAATCCGTGATTGGTCCCTTCGTAATCGTACGTGCGGCCGCGCGCCGAGTAGTTCGACTGCACGGTCTTCTCGAGATAGTCCGTCGCGTACGCGGCCGTCGACCAGTTGTGGCCGTCGGCGCTCACTTCGGCGTTCACGAAGAAGCGATCGAACAACCCGAATCGATCGGCGAGCGCATGGTGGTTTGGCGACACGCTCGGACCGAAGAACATCAACGACGAATCGCCGTCGCCTTGCCGGTCGTCGCCAAGAATCTGATCGTAGGTGCGATTCTCTTTGATGATGTAGACGACGTGCTTGAACGGCGGGTACTGGAAGGTCTTCGCATGCGCGTTCCATCCATTCGCCTTCGTCACGCGCGCCGTGTACGACGCGAGCGCCGGACCAACCGTTTCGGCAAGCGGAACGCGCATGTAGCCACCGCGTAACGTGGCGAAGATGTGTGTCGATCCGCGTGCCTGATTCACCAGCGCGGACTGCGGCTGCGGTCCAGTCGGGTTGGGACCCGAGCCTTTGCCTTTCGCGCTGATCGCGACGAGCGCATCGCCAACCGGCATGACCGCGGTCGGATACCAGCCCGTTGGAATGCGGCCGGCGAGACGATCGTCGCCGTGCGCATTCGAAACACCCGAAGTGGCCGCGGAGAGATTGATGACGCCGATCGCGTTCGCGTCTCCTTCCGCGACGAAGAGACGCGTGCCGTCGGCCGACAACGAGAGCGCATTCGGCGTTGCCCCTTCATCCGGACCCGACGGTGGCGGATCCGCCAGCCGAGCGACCACCATTCTCGAGCGCGTGTCCACCACCGCGACTTGATCGGTGCTTCCCGAAACCACGAACAGCCGGGACGCATCGGCATTCAACAGCAGGGATGACGGATGCCGCGCGACAGTCATCATGCCTTTCGCCGCGAGCCAGCCGTTCGTCGTCGTGGAGAACTGCGCGACCGTATTGCCGCCCCACGTCGAGACGTACACGTTGCCGGCGGCATCGGCGACGACGTCGTACGGATAGGAGCCTGTCGGAAAACGCTGCACGACTTCGCCGCTCGACAGGTCGATCACCGCGAGCGAGTCCGCGAGATTCTCGGCGACGTACAGCATCGTTCCATGCGGATCGACGGCGATGCCGGCCGGATACCGTTTGCCCGGCGAGCGCGGATTCGGCTTGTGTGCCAACACGAGGCTGTCACGCAACGTCGCGGCGCCGTTCGCCCACGCGTAGCGATAGACGACGTCCTGATTGCCGCCCGAGGCGTACAGCGTCCGGCCATCCGGCGAGAAGGCAAGGCCGACGAACGCCGCGGGTTGCCGAAGGTCTTGCAACACGCGGCCGGATGCGACGTCCACGACTTGAATGCCTTGCTTCGCGTAGCCGCTCATCGACAGGACGACGCGATCGCGTTCCGGTGCCAGCCGCATGGTCAGGACCATCGGTCCGACTTCGGCGAGTGGCGCCGCGGGATCGAGGTGAACGCCCGTCGAAAGACGCGAGCCGAGTGTGGTGGACAGCGAGTCGGTGCCGGGCGCGGACTGGCCGGAGCGCTGGCAGGCGGGAAGGGCCGAAAGAGAGGCGAGCGCGAACGAAAGAGCCAACCGGCGCATTTCAACCAGGCGAGTCGAGAGTGTGATGGGTCGCGGTGAGAGCGTTTGCCTCGTAAGATACTCCTCGCCAGCCCGAGCGCACCCCGGTGCGCTCCCTTCAACGGAAATCAATTCGTTCATGATCATCTCGTTCATCCACGCGCCCATGCGATGGGCGCGCGTGTTGGCTCTTGGCGTATCGTGCAGTCTCGTGAACGCCGCGGCAGTCGCGGCGCAGGACTCGACGACGCTTCGCACGCTGCCCCCGTTTGAGAATCACGGCTTCATTCAGGTTTACTATCGCACCGGCGATCCGTTGACGAAGGACGGGTATCGACTGCGTAAAGTCGATTTCAAGTTCAACGGGATCCTCACGCCAAAGCTCCGCTGGCGCGTCACCTTCGACGCGGCCAAGGTGATTTCGCTCAACACGGCCACGGGCGACGTCGCGGACACCGCCGTCGTGACCAACGTCTCGGTCGATCAGAAATCGCGCATCCTGCAGGACGCGGCGCTCACCTACCTGGCGAATCGCTACCTGTCAGTCGACATCGGACAGCAGATCGTGCCGCTCGGACTCGAGGCGACGACCTCGGCGTCGTACCTCGAGACGATCGAGCGCGCGAACTTCGAGGCCGAGCGATCTCGTGCGGTCGGACTGGGCGACGTGCGCGACATCGGCGTCTCGGCGAACGTCGCGCTCCCGGCGGGATTCGAGGGGCACGTCGGCATGTTCAACGAGATGGGCGACGATCAAGGCAGCACCGATGCCAACGATCAAAAAGCACTGCTCGCGCGACTCGTCTATCACGTGCCGCTACTGCCGGGATTCCAGTTCGGTGGAACCGGCGGATTCGAGGGCGGCCCCGTTGCGCAAATGAAGCAGCGGGCGGCGACCGAAGTGCAATACCGCAATTCGCTCGTGACGCTACGCGCCGAAACGATGGCCGCGCGCGACGGCCTCCTGCGTCGCTTTGGGTGGTATTCACTCGGCGCATTGCGTCCGACGAAAGACGTGCAGCTCGTCGCACGCTACGATTCATGGGATCGAGATCGCACGGCTGAGACCACGCTCTCGAACGCGTTCGAGCGGCAGATCACGGTTGGCGCGAGTTATCTCGTCGAGAGCGGCCTGGCGAAGATATCGCTCAACGTCGTGCGCCAGACCTTTCCGAACATCACGACCGTTCCCGACGGGACCTTCGCTCTGCTCGCGTTTCAGGCGCTCTGGTAGCGCCGGGAGTTCGCACAATGGAATTGCGCATCGAGGGCCTGTCGAAGACGTACGAGAACGGCACGCGCGCTCTGAACAACGTGTCGTTGACGATTCCACCCGGCATGTTCGGGCTGCTCGGACCGAACGGTGCAGGGAAGTCGACGCTGATGCGCATTCTCGCGACGCTACAGGAAGCCGATGCGGGTTCGGCCCGCCTCGGCGACATCGATGTGTTGCGCGACAAGCAGGTGGTGCGCAGTCGCCTGGGCTACTTGCCGCAGGAATTCGGCGTGTACCCGAAGGTCACGGCCGAGGATCTGCTCGATCACTTCGCGGTGCTCAAGGGCATCACCGATCGTGCCGAGCGACGGCGCATCGTCGACGCGCTCTTCGAGCAGACGAATCTCGAAAGCGCGCGCCGGAAGCAGCTCGGGAGCTATTCCGGCGGCATGCGCCAACGGTTCGGTATCGCCGTCGCGCTGCTCGGCAACCCGAATCTGATCATCGTCGACGAGCCGACGGCCGGACTCGACCCCGCCGAACGCGTGCGCTTCCTGAATCTGCTCGCCGAGCTCGGCGAGAGCGCGGTGGTGATTCTCTCGACCCACATCGTGGACGACGTGAGCGATCTGTGTTCGCGCATGGCGATCATCGATCGCGGCGAGATTCGCCTGGAAGGCGAGCCCGCGGCGGCGATCGCGAACGTGCGGGGCAAGATCTGGGTGCGCGCCGTGCCGCGCGCCGAGTTGAACGACATGCAGCGCGACTACTCGGTGGTCTCGACGAAACTGGCAGGCGGCAAGACGGTGGTGCGCGTATTCGGTGAGTCGCAACCCGGGCCGGAATTCGAGCCGACGATGGCGACGCTCGAGGACGTGTACTTCGCGGCGCTGAGGCAGCAGTTGACGGCGGGGGCCGGCGCGGTCGCCGACAGCGCGCCGGGCGTGGCATGACCGCCTACCTCGCGATCGTCCGCTGGGAGGTTCGCTACTATCTGCGGCGAATCTCCACGTGGGTGTATTTCGGCATCTTCTTCGCGATCGCGTTCCTGTTCATGCTGATCGCCGGCGGGGCGTGGGACCAGTTCAACGTGGCCTTGGGCAGCGGCGGCAAGGTGCTGGCGAACGCGCCCTACGCGCTCGCGACGCTCATACCAATTCTCTCATTGTTCGGCGTCTCGATCACGGCGGCGCTCGCCGGCAACGCGTTGTACAAGGATTACGAGTACCGCATGGACCCGCTGTTCTATACGACGCCGGTGAGCAAGGCGGCGTTCTTCGGCGGGCGGTACACCGGCGCGCTGATCGTGAACATGCTCGTCGTATCGGGCATCGGCGTCGGATCGTTCGTCGCGTCGGTGTCGCCGTGGGTGCACGCGGACAAGATGGGACCGTTCCGCCTGATGTCGTACCTGCAGCCGTACTTCGGCGTCGTGCTGCCCAACGTCGTGCTGACGGCGGCGCTGTTCTTCGGCCTGGTGGCGCTGACCCGACAGATGCTGCCCAACTATGTCGGCGGCGCGCTGCTGCTGGTGGGATATCTGCTGGCGGGAAGTCTCCTCACCGACATTCAGAACAAGGATCTCGCGGCGCTGCTCGATCCATTCGGATTGCGCGCCACGAACCTGCTGACGCAGTACTGGTCGATCGCCGAAAAGAATTCGCGGCTCGTGCCGATCTCGGGGATTCTGCTCGAGAATCGCCTGCTCTGGATCGGCGTGGCGGCGGCATTGTTCATCGGCTCGTTCGCGGTGTTCCGATTCGCGCATGCGTTGGGCGACACGGCGCGTCCGCAGGAGATGCCGGCCGTCGACGAGCCGGCCGCAGTGGTCGAAGAGGAAGCGGTCGCGGAGCCCGTCGTCGCCCCGCTGCGCGTCACCGCGTTGCCGTCGGTGACGCAGCGATCCGATCTCGGCGCGCGCTGGGTCCAATTCCAATCCGTGTTCGCGCGATCGTTCTGGCGTATCGTGCGCAGCCGCTACTTCGGCGCGATCGTCGGCGGTGGTCTCCTGTATCTGATCGTCGCCGCACGCACGACGGGCAAGCTGTACGGCACGACGACGTGGCCGGTGACGTACCAGATGGAGAGCATCCTGAGCGGCTCGTTCGGGACGTTTATCCTCGTGATCATCGTCTTCTATTCCGGCGAATTGATCTGGGCCGAGCGCGACGTGAAGCTCAATCAGATCTACGACGCGACGCCGGTGACGAACGTCGTGTCGTTCCTGGCGAAATTCTCGGCGCTCGCGGCGGTGATTCTCGCGATGCTGGGCATGACGATGGTGGCGGGCATCGCGACGCAGGCGGCGCGCGGCTACTACCACTTCGAGATTCCACTGTACCTCGAGTCGCTGCTCGGCTTCCGGTTCATCGACTATCTGCTGATCGCGGTGCTGGCGATGGTGGTTCACGTGCTCGTGAATCACAAATACCTCGGCCACTTCCTGATCATTCTGCTGTTTTTCGGCATGGGATTGCTCGGCGCCCTGGGTGTCGAGAGCAACCTGTATCAGTACGCGTCGGACAGCGGCTCGGCGTACTCGGACATGAACGGCTGGGGGCCGTACGCGTGGCCGTATCTGTGGTGGAAGCTGTACTGGAGCGCGTTCGGGGTGCTGCTGCTGGTGCTGAGCACCGTGTACTGGGTGCGCGGCGAGGAGCGCTCGTTCGGCGTGCGGTCGCGGTTGGCACGGGCGCGCTTCCAGGGCAAGGCACGCACCACCGCGATCGGCGCCGGTGTCGCGTTTGCCGCCCTCGGCGGATTCATATATTATAATACTAATATTCTAAATACCTTGCGATCGAGCAAGGCCGAGCGGCACTTGCGGGCCCAGCGGGAGCTGTTGTACAAGCGGTTCGAGACCGCGCCGCAGCCGAGGATCGTCGGGATCACGCTCGCGGTCGATCTCTATCCGTCGAAGCGCGACGCGATCGTCACCGGACAGTACGTCCTCCGCAACAAGACCGCGTCGCCGATCGATTCGATCCACGTCGGCATCGACGAGGACCTGGAGATCCGCACGTTCGACTTCGACGGCGGCGCCACGCGCGTCGTCGCCGATGCCCCGCGCAACTATTACATCTGGCGGCTGGCGCATCCCCTCGCGCCCGGCGACTCGACGGTGCTGCACTTCGTCCTCGGCCGCGTGCATCACGGATTCACGAACGAGATCCGGGACAATGCGGTGACGGGCAACGGCACGTTTCTCGAGAACGTGCAGTTCATGCCGACGATCGGCTACGACGCCCGCGAGGAGATTCAGGACGAGGACGCGCGCAAGAAGGAGCACTTGCCGCCCCGCCCGCGCATGCGGCCGCCGACGGATCGCAGCACGTGGGCGAACAACTACATCAGTCACGACGCCGATTGGCTGAGCTACGACGCCACCGTGAGCACCGATCTCGACCAGACCGCGCTCACCTCGGGATATTTGCAGAAGGAATGGACGGCGAACGGCCGGCGGTATTTCCACTATAAGATGGACGCGCCCATTCTGAACCTGTGGGCGTTTCAGTCGGCGCGGTACGCGATCCGCCATGCGACGTGGCGGCCGGCGGACGCGCACGCCGCGGCGGGCGATTCGGTGGACATCGCCATTCTCTATCATCCCTCACACGCGTACAACGTGGACCGGATGCTGGATGCCGTGAAGAAATCGCTCGACTACTACACGACGAATTTCTCTCCGTACCAGTATCATCAACTTCGCATCGTGGAGTTTCCGCGCTACGCGACGTTCGCGCAGTCGCTGCCGAACACCATTCCGTTCTCCGAGGCGATCGGATTCATCGCGCGCGTCGAGAGCCCGGACGACGTCGATTACCCGTTCTACGTGACGGCGCACGAAGTGGCGCACCAGTGGTGGGCACATCAAGTCGTCGGTGCGGACGCGCAAGGCTCGACGATGCTCTCCGAGACGATGGCGCAGTATTCCGCGCTCATGGTCATGGAGAAGGAGTTCGGTCCCGCCAACATGCGCAAGTTTCTGGAGTACGAGCTGAATTCGTATCTCCTCGGCCGCGCGACGGAGCGGCGCAAGGAGTTGCCGCTCGAGCTCGGGGAGAATCAGCCGTACATCCATTACAACAAGGGCTCGCTCGTCACGTACGCGCTGCGCGATTATCTGGGCGAGGCGCGTATGAACGCCGCGGTGCGCGGCTTTCTGAACGCGACGAAGTTCAAGGGGCCGCCGTATCCGACGTCGCTCGAGCTCGTCGACTCGCTGCGCGCCGCGACGCCCGATTCCCTCAAGTATCTGATCGCCGATCTGTTCGAGAACATCACGCTGTACGAGCTCAAAACGGATTCCGTGAACGCGAGCGCCGCACCCGCGGGATCGCCGGGGAAGTATGCGGTCGATTTGTACGTCACGGCGAAGAAGGTGCGCGCCGACAGTCTCGGCAAAGAGACGCAGCAGGCGATGGACGACTGGATCGACATCGGCCTGTTCGCCAAGGCGCCGGCCAAGCCCGACCCGACGATCGACTCCAAGGTTGGCGTGCCGCTGTATCTCGTGAAGCACCGCATTCTGACCGGGCCGCAGAAGGTGACGGTGTTCGTGGATCAGATTCCGTATCGCGCGGGGATCGACCCGCTGCACAAGCTGATCGACCGCATCACGACCGACAACACGGTCGGCGTGCGCGACCGGACGCGGACCGCGGCGAAGAAATAATCGCCGGCCCCTTGACGGTCGCCAGATATGTAGACACCATACCTATCATATGTAGGCACTCTACATTCGGTGGGTCATGCCGCGAAAATTACCGGCGCCGTCCCGCGTCGAGGTCCTCCAGGGCACGCTCGACCTGATCGTGCTGCAAACGCTCCGCTGGGGCCCCGCCCACGGCTACGCGATCGTGCAATTGATCCGCGCCGGCTCGGGCAACATGCTGCAGGTGGAGACCGGATCACTCTATCCGGCGCTGCAGCGCCTCACGAGGCAGCGCGTGATCTCAACCGAATGGGGCGTATCCGACCAGGGGCGGCGCGTGCGGCTGTATCGCCTCACGCCGAAGGGGCGCGCGCGTCTCGCCGCCGAGGTGTCGAAGTGGGATCGGCTGAGCGACGCGATCGCGTCGCTCATGCGCCCGCCCAAAGGGTCCGAAGCATGAGTGCGTTCGACTGGCTGCCGTGGGTCCGCGCGCGCCAGACGCGCGAGCTTGCCGACGAGATGCGCGCGCACCTCGAGCATGCCCAGGCGGATTTCATCGCGCGCGGCGAGTCGCCGCGCGAGGCGGCGCTGCACGCGCGCCGGGAATTCGGCAACGTCGAGCTCGTGCGCGAAACCGCGCGCGACGAGTGGAGCCGCGGCGGCGCATGGCTCGAGGCGTTCGGCCACGACGTTCGATTTTCCTTGCGCATGATGCGGAAGTCGTGGGGCTTCACGACCGTTGCCGCGCTCACGATCGCGTTCGGTGTCGGCGCGACGACGGCCATCTTCGGCGTCGTCGACGCCACGTTGTTGCGCTCCCTGCCATATCCGCACGCCGAACAGCTCGTGCGAATTCAGGACGACCTGCTCGGCAGCGGTGCGAGCGATGTCGGAATGTCGACGCCGGAGTGGCACGATCTCGAGCGTTCGGGTGCGTTCGAGCAGGTCTCGCCGGTGTGGTTCGACGACAACAACCTGACCGGCGGCGGGTTGACCAGAGCCCAGCACGTCGGTTTGTCGATCGTTGCGCCGAACTACTTCGCGCTGCTCGGCGTGAAGCCGCAACTCGGCACGACGTTCGATCCGGCGGATCACACCGGCGGCTTCAACGGACAGGCGGTCATCAGCGACGCGGTGTGGACGCGCCTGTTCGGCCGCGACCCGTCGGCGCTCGGACGCATCGTGCAACTCGACTCCGATTCGTATCGCATCATCGGCATCATGCCGCCGACGTTCGAGGCGCCCGGTCGCTCGCGCGAAGAGCGCAGTACGGAGGTTTGGGTCGCGATGGGCTTTGCCGGCCCGCCGCTCACGAACTACACGCGGTCGGGAACACACTTTCCCGGTGTGCTCGCACGCGTCGAGCGCGGCGTGTCGCTTGCCGAAGCGCAATCGCGAATCGACGCGCTCGTGCACACGCTACGTGCGCAGTATCCCAAGGATTATCCACCGCGCGCCGAGTGGACCCTTCGCATCGTGCCGCTCAAGGACATCGTGGTTGGAAATGTGCGACAGTCGCTGCTGTTCTTGTTCGGTGCGGTGTCCCTCGTGCTGCTGATCGGCTGTGCGAATGTCGCCAACTTGCTGCTGGCACGGGCCAGCAGTCGTAGCCGAGAGTTGGCGGTGCGCGAAGCGATCGGTGCGTCGACTGGGCGGCTGATCGCGCAGCTCCTCACGGAGAGCGTTGCGATCTCGGTGCTCGGCGGTCTTGTCGGCTTGGTGATCCTTTTCATCGCCCGCGCCGAGATCCGGAGCCTCGTACCCGCGGAATTGCCGCGCGCGAGCGAGATCGGCATCGGGTGGGCCACGTTCAGCTTCGCATTCGGTGTATCGATCGCCGCCGGTGTGGTCTTCGGCTTGGCCTCGGCGCTGTTCGTGCGCCGGCTCGACGTCAATCGCACGCTGAAGCAGGAAGGACGCGCGTCGACCGCCTCACGCGAGCAGGCGCGAACACGCCGGTTCCTCGTCGTCGGGCAGATCGCGCTCTCGACGGTGTTGCTGGTCGCCGCGGGATTGTTGGTGCGAAGCTTCATGCAGCTGACGCGTGCGCCGCTTGGCTTCGACGCGCACGGCGTGACCGTGGTACGAACGCGGCTGCCATATCCGAACGAGGACAAGGAAGACTTGTACCCGACGCCGGCGGCCGAGGCGCCGTTCGTTCGCGAGGTGCGGCGTCGCGTGCTCACACTTCCAGGTGTGGAGGCCGCGGCGCTTGGCGCAAGCGCCTCTATTCCGCTCGATCACCCGGAGCAGGATCAGAACGTCATGAGTGTCATCGTCGAGGGGCACGCTGGCGAGCCGCCGGCGTTGGTGACCGGCGCCGTCGTGTCGCCCGAGTATTTCGACGTGCTGCACCTTCCGCTCCGAAGCGGCCGGCTGTTCACCGACTTCGACCGCGACAAATCGCCGCTCGTCGCGGTCGTGAACGAATCGATGGCCGAGCGGTTCTGGCCGCACGAGAGCGCGCTCGGGAAGCGCATCAAGCTGTCACCGGGCGCGCTGGTATGGGCGACGGTCGTCGGTATCGTCGCCGACGCGCGAACGGAAGCGATCGAAACCGCGCGCGAGCCTGTGCTCTACGCGAGCCTCTATCAACGGAGCGCAAAGCATCTCGCGATCTTTTTGCGAGGGCGATCCGTGGACGAGTCGATCGCCGACGCGGTCCGCGGCGAAGTGCAGAGTGTGAATCAGGCACTGCCGGTCTTCGGAGCGGAGTCGTTGGAGCGCGTGGTGGCGGATTCTCTCGCGGCGCGCCGCTTCGTGCTCCGTATGATGGCGCTGTTCGCACTCACGGCGTTGGTGCTCGCGGGACTCGGCCTCTATGGCGTGGTTTCGCACGCCGTCGCGGAACGCACGCATGAAATTGGCTTGCGCGTGGCGCTCGGCGCACAAGGGGGAGACGTGACGCGCTTGGTGTTGCGGCAAGGCATGAAGCTGTGCGCGACGGGCGCGGTGCTCGGTCTCGTCGGCGCCGCGGGGCTCGCGTACGAGATGTCGAGCCGGTTGTACGGCGTGCGTGCCGCGGATCCACTGTCGTTCGGCGTCGTGACGGCCGTGATGTTTTTCATCGCGGGCGTGGCGTGCTATTTACCACTCCGCCGCGCCGTTCGCGTCGATCCGCTGACGGCACTGCGAAGTTGACGGCGTGGCGCGTGAGGATCTACACGCGCTAGGCGCGCGAGATCGCTGCGTCAACCTGCCGCGCGTTCGAGCCGGTCGCGGACGCCCAACCACTCCGGCCCGTCGGGCACCCGCTCGATGACGATCACGTCGCAGCCCATGTCGTCGAGCACGTGCAGGGTGTTGTACAGTTGCGATGCGTACGCGGCGGCACTCGCCGGCATGCGAACGGTGGTCCGCGCCGGCTCGACGTCCGCGCGCAGAATCATCGCGCCGGCCCGCTGCACCTTCGCGCGTTCGTGCTCGAGGCGCACGCCGACGTCGTCCGCATCCACCAGCAGTACGCGTGCGCGCGGCGCGTAGTGTTTGTCGAGCATGCCGGGCGACCGTCGCGCTTCGCTTCCGGCGTGCGCGGTCGCGATCAGCATCGGCCCGACGATCGCCTCGAGCTCGGGGAGCGAGATCGTACCCGGTCGCAATAGCGTTGGCGTATCGCCGGTGAGGTCAACCACCGTCGACTCGATGCCAACCGGCGTCGAACCGGCGTCCAGGATGAGTCCCTGCGCGTCCGCCAACGATTTCTCGACGTGCGCGCCAGTCGTCGGCGAAACCTGCATCGAACGATTCGCGCTCGGAGCCGCCACAGGAATCTCCGCGGCGACGAGCAGCGCGTGCGCTACCGGATGTCGGGGGACGCGAACGCCGACCGACGTCAAACCGGCGGTGACGGCATCAGGCACGGTCTCGCGCTTCGGCAGCACGAGCGTCAGCGGTCCGGGCCAGAACGCGCGCGCCAAAGTCTCCGCTGCTTGCGGCCATGCGGCCACGACTGCTTGCGCCTCTTCAGCGCGCGCGAGATGCACGATCAATGGGTTGTAGCTCGGCCGACCCTTCGCGGCGTAAATCCGATCGACCGCGCCGGCGTCGAGCGCGTTGGCGCCCAGCCCGTAGACCGTCTCGGTGGGAAATGCCACGAGCTCACCGCGCCGCAACGCCGCCGCGGCGTCGCGAATGATCGCCTCATCCGGGCGGAGCGGATCGACCTCGATGCGTCGCATGCGGTCAAAAGCTAGCGCTATGCGTCACAGCGCCATGTCATCCCGAGCCGAGGGCGAGGGATGTTTCATCCAGGTAGATGGACCGGTCCCTCGGTCAGGACGTTAGGTCCCTCCTCGCTGCGCTCGTCGGGATGACCGCTAGTTTCCCATGCACCCTCCACGCATCGGAGCACCTCGTGTCGTTCTTTTGCCGGTTGGCGGTCGTCGCGACGCTCGGCGCATCGGTCTCGTTGGCGCAGCGGCCGGAGTCGCCCGCGGCGGTGAAGCGGTATTTCGCGCTCGTTCGCCCCGCCTTCTCCGGTCAGCGCGCGTACGACCAGACGGCGTTCATGGACCAATATTTCCGCTGGCCTGGCAACACGGGCTTCAATGCCAGTATCCACCGTGTTGAGCAAACTCTAAAAGCCGCTGGATACGTCGAGGAAGCGGCAGCCAAGCCGGGTGCCGTATTGACGTATCGGATCGAGCATCGGCCGCTATCGGCGCCGGCGTGGGATCCGGAGGATGCCGAAGTGACGATCGTCGGCGAGCGCACGCCTGTGCTCGCGTTCGCGACGAACCGGAACATGTTGGCGATCAACTCATTCTCGACGCCCGATTCCGGCGTGCTCGCGCCGCTCGTGGACGTCGGGAAGGGAACCGGGGCCGATTACGACCGCGCGTCCGTTGCCGGCAAGATCGTCCTTGTCGAAGCGAACGTCGGGCGTGCGTTCCCAGAGGCTGTGCAACGTCGCGGCGCGGTCGGCGTGCTCGCGTACAACATGCCGGCGTACACACAACCCGGCGTGCACACCCACTCGATTCAGTTCGGCTCAATTCCGTACGACTCGGTGAAGCGTGCATGGGGCATGCCGATCTCGCGCGACGCGCTGACCCGGCTGCGTGAGGCGATGGCGAAAGGTCCCGTCATGCTTCGCGTGCGCACGAAGACGAAGCAGTTTCCCTCTGATGAGCTGACGCTGGTCGCCGAGGTGCACGGAAGCGACGCGCCCGGCGAGCGCTACGTCTTGAGCGCGCACGTGCAGGAGCCCGGCGCCAACGACAACGCGTCGGGCGTCGGCGATCTGAGCGAAATGGCCCGCGTGCTCGGCACGCTGGTGCGGAACGGATCCGTTCGGCCGAAGCGCACGATCACGATGCTGTTCGGTCTCGAGATCGCGCAGACGCGCAACTTCCTCGCGGCCGACTCGACGCGTACGCGTGGCGTGCGCTGGGGCTTGAGCCTGGACATGACCGGCGAGGACGCGAGCAAGACGGGCGGCACGTTTCTGATCGAGAAGATGCCCGACCCCTCGGCGATCTGGACGCGCGGCGACGACAAGCACAGCGAGTGGGGCGGCCGTCCGCTGACGAAACAGGATCTCGTTCCGTATTACTACAACGATTATTTGCTGGCGCGCTGTCTCGACGAAGCCGCCGGCACGGATTGGGTGGTGCGAACCAATCCATTCGAGGGCGGCAGCGATCACACGCCGTTTCTCGACTTCAAGAAACCGGGTGCGCTCTTCTGGCATTTCACCGACGTGTACTACCACACCGACGGCGATCGGATCGACAAGGTCTCGATCCCCGAGTTGACGCATGTGGGACATGCGGCGCTCGTGTCCGTGTTGACGCTGGCATCCGCCGACGGCCAAACGGCGCGCGATCTCATCGCCGAGCAGCAGCGTGCGGCGATCGCGCGCTTGAATCGCGAAGTGACGCTGAGCCGTGCGGCGATCGCGGCGAGCGGTGACCGCGCCAAGGAAGAAGACATTCTCCGCACGTGGACGGACTATTACGTCGCGGCAATTCGTGCGATGGCCGACATCGAAGTCGGCGGTTCTTCCGCCGCGACTCGATCGGCGATCGATAATGCTGCAGCGGCGGTCAAGACGGCCGGCGACGAATCGCTGCGGCAGATTCGCCAGTGAGCGTTCTCTGCACATGGCTCACCGCGCACGGCATGAGCTGTCTCGAGCTCGTCGCCGCGACGATCGGATTGATCAGTGTGTTCCTGGCGATTCCCGAGAGTGTTTGGAACTGGCCGACTGGAATCGTCAACGTCGCCATGTACGCGTTCCTCTTCGTGAAGCAAGGGTACTACGCGAACGCGGGATTGCAGATCGTCTATCTCGTGCTGTCGATCTACGGCTGGTACGAATGGCTGCATGGTGGCCGAGCACGTAGCGAGTTGCACGTGTCGCGTGCCTCGCGTCGTGCGTGGATGGTGTCGATCGCGGTCGGTGTCGCGACGTGGGTGCTGCTGTTCACCGTCACGCGTCGGCTCCCGGGCGACGCGTTCTCGTACACGGATGCTGCAACAGTTGCTGCGAGTCTCGTGGCGGAGTGGATGTTGGCGAAGAAGCTCATCGACAACTGGGCGCTGTGGATCGTCGTCGACGCGGTGTACGTCGCGATGTTCATCGCCGGGCGAAACTACCTGACGGCGGTCAACTACATCGGCTACTTCGTGCTCGCGGTGATGGGCTACGTCGCGTGGCGGCGCGTCCTCGCGGCGCAGACCCAAACCGCGACGCCCGCATGATTCGCGTCGTACTGACCGGATCGGAGTCGACGGGAAAGACAACGCTCGCCGCACGATTGGCCGAGCACTATGGTGCGGAGCTCGTGCCAGAGTTTGTACGTGAGTTCGCGACGCGAAAGGGCGGCGCCATCGACTTTGCGGATCATGGCCCCATCGCCCGCGGCCAGATGGCGCTCGAGGACGAGCACATCGCGCGGGCGACGCAACTCGTAGTGCAGGACACGGATCTGCTGAGTACCGTCGTCTACTGCGAGCATTACTTCGGCCGCTGTCCGCCGTGGATCGTGGAAGCGGCGAAAGTGCGCGCGCCGAATCTTTACCTACTGTGCGAGACCGACATGGAGTGGGTCGCCGACGGCGTCCGCGATCGTGGACACATGCGCGAGGAGATGCAGGAGCTCTTTCGCCGCGCTGTCGTGGCGAGCGGAGTGCCGTTTGTCGGGATCAGCGGCGATGCGGAGAAAAGATTCGCCCGCGCGACGGCCGCTATCGATGCGACGCTGTCGCGCGAAGACGAAAAAAAAGGCACCACGACCAAATCTGACAACGTCTGACAGCATCTGAAAAAAAGATCGGTAAACGGATCTTGTCAGATCTGGTCAGACCTTGTCGTAGTGCGCGGTTGAACCTCGACCGAGACTCTCTCCACGGCACGCCCAAACACCACACGAATACGTACGAACAGAAACAGCGCCACCGCCGCCAGCGAACAGACGAAACCCCACCATAGCCCCGCGGGCCCCATGCTCGTCCGAAATCCGAGATACGCGCTCACTGGAACACCGAGCAGCCAGTACGCGGCGAGCATGACCAGCAACGGTGCCGTCGTATCGCCGGCGCCGCGCAACACCCCGGCGCCCACAGCCTGACCGCCGTCGAACACCTGAAAGAAGCCCGCGATGGGAATGAGCGTCGACGCGAGCGCGATCACACGTGCATCGCCCGTGAACGCGGCCGCGAGCAGATGCGGCAGTGTGAGAAACGCGATCGCCGTCAGCGTCATGAAGCCGACGCCGCAGAGGTAGGCCGCACGAATCGCGGCGCGCGCACGCGGCTCATCGCCGGCGCCGATGGCGTGACCGACTCGAACCGCGGCCGCCGAGCCGACACCGAGCGGTACCATGAACGTGAACGCCGCGAGCGTGATCGCGATTTGATGCGCCGCCACCGCGACCGTGCCGATGAGACCCATCAACAATCCGATCGCTCCGAATGCGCCAGCTTCGAGCGCCTGCTGTCCGCCGATCGGCATGCCGATCCGCAACATGGTCGACAGCGGAGCCCAGTTGGCGATGCCGCGGCGAATCGGCACGAGATGCGGCCGGAGCTCGCGCCAGGCGCCCGCGAGAAGAAACAGGAGCATGAGCCAACGTCCGATCGCCGTCGCGACCGCGCTGCCGGCGACGCCCATCGCCGGGCTGCCGAGATGCCCGTACACGAATACCCAGTTGAATCCGGCGTTCGCGAGGTTGGCGGCGACCACGGTCCACACGATCGGCGCGACGTGGTGCATCGCCTGAAGACTCTGTCGCAACACGACGAACGCGAGATACGGCGCCACGCCGGCGATCGAGATGCGCAGGTACTGCCCGGCGTCGGGAATGATTTCAGCAGGTTGTCGCAGTGCGGTCAGAACCTGCGGTGCCGGAATCAGCGGCACGATGGTCAGCACACTCAGCCCGAGCGAGAGCAGCAATCCACGCTGGGCCGAGCGCGCGACGGTCTCGTCGTCCCCCGCGCCGACGGCCTGCGCGATGATCGGATCGAGCGCCATCAGGGTGCCCGACGCGAAGATGGTCACATTGAAGAAGTAGAGATTGCCGATGGCGACCGCCGCGAGCGCGCGCGCCGACAAACGCCCAACCATCAGCGTATCCACGACGCCCATCGCCATGAAGCCGAGCTGCACGAGCACCACGGGTACCGCCAGCGCGACCGTCGCCCGCAACTCCGAGTGTTCGCCGCTAATTTTTGAACGCATGCGCATAAGTCTGGTTGTGACGGTAGCGATGCTCGTCTTCGCGCGCGACTCCGCCGCGCAGAACGTCTCGGTGATGGCGCAAGCCATCCCCACGATCACATCGGCGCGGCCGACCGCGACGCGCGGCAACCTCACCGAGGCGTATCTCACACAGCCCGCGATCATGGTGCATGCTTCGTGGGCCGGGTTCACCGGCATCGGTACGCTCAATCTCGAGGGGCTCACGCTCGAGCGCGGCGAGCTGACGACCGGCGCGTACGGCGAAGGCTACGTCGACCGCCGGCATCCGCACGCGTACGTGCACGAGCTGCTTGCCGGGCGCGACGTCACCGCGACGCGCGATTTTTCATTCTCGGTGTTCGGCGGGCGCGGCTTCGCCCCGTTCGGCAGCGACGATCCGATGGTGCGGCCGATCGAGAAGTATCCGGTCAACCATCATCTGTCGCAGGTGCTCGAGCGGATTGTCGGCGTCGGCGCCCTTCGCTACCGAAAAACCATGCTCGAAGTTGGCACCTTCAACGGCGACGAGCCGCTTGGTCCCGGCGCTCCGCCAAATCTCGCGCGCTTCGGCGACTCGTGGTCCACGCGATTGACCGTGCTGCCGTTGAATGCGCTCGAAGTGAGCGGAAGCCTGGCGAGCGTACGCTCTCCAGAAGTCCGCGCGGGTGGCGGGCTCGATCAGTGGAAGCACAGCGTCACGGCGCGTTACGAGCGGGTCTCGGGCGACAACGGTGTGTACGGAATGGCGGAGTGGTCGCACACCGACGAGCGCGACCGCGGCGTTACCGTCAACCGCCTCGGCAGCGTGCTCGGCGAAGGATCGGTCTGTCGCGCCGGGGCGATTCTCTCGGGACGTTGGGAGCGGACGGATCGTCCTGAAGAGGAGCCGACGCTCGATCCGTTTCGAACGCCGCGGCCGCCGTCGGACTTGTCGAACCTTGGCGAGTCGCGATGGACTATTCTCACGGGGGCCGTGTCGTCGCCCGCATTGCGTTCGGGTTGGTTGAGCGGCCGTCCATTCGTGGAGGTGGCGTACATCACGGCGGCGCGTGGGCATCCGGGCGGACTATTCGATCCGGTGGCGCGTTACGGGACATCGCACCTCTGGATGCTGTCGGCTGGCGTGCGACTGCACGCCGGGGCGAGCGGGATGCACGACCGGATGGGCCGGTACGGCGTGGCGCTCCCGGTCGCGATGGCGATGCAAGGC
Organism: Gemmatimonadaceae bacterium; assembly: GCA_035606695.1. Lineage (NCBI taxonomy): Bacteria > Pseudomonadati > Gemmatimonadota > Gemmatimonadia > Gemmatimonadales > Gemmatimonadaceae > Gemmatimonadaceae bacterium. The sequence goes on along the minus strand of DATNEW010000023.1, from coordinate 33,929 downwards.
ATGGCGGGAATGCAAGACATGAGCGGAATGCAGCACACTCAACCATCGATGGGCAGTGACCGATGCCGTCTGTAGGTAATATGAGAATTCTAATTGCCGGCGTGCTGGTGCTCGCGGCCGGGTGCTCGAGCGACAACGTGACGGTGCCGCGCACCGGAACCTCCCCGACCGCGTTGGACGCGCCCCTGAAAGTCCTCGGCATGGGCTCGGAGACCGCACGATACACGGCCGAGATCGCGGTGAAGGGCTCGACGGCCTATACCACGACGTGGGGTTCGCGGCCCACGCTGGGCAACAAGGTCGACATTTGGGACGTGAGCGGCGCGACGCCGATCCTCACCGACTCGCTGATCGTCGCCGGCGCATCCACGCTCGGCGACGTACAGGTGAGCGACGACAGCACGCTGCTGATGGTCGCGACCGAGCGTACCGGCGGCGCGATCGTGCTGTATGACATCTCGAATCCTCGCAAGCCGGTGCAGGTGGCCCGCTACAGCACGGCGAACACGAATCCCGGCGTGCATACGGCGAAGTTCGGCCGTGTGAACGGCAAGCTGTACGGCTTTCTGTCGATCGATCCGTTGAACCTGACGCCGGCGCGACTGGTGATCGTCGATCTGAGCGATCCGGCGAATCCGCGTGAGATCTTCACGCGCGTGATCGGCAACCCGTACGTGCATGACACGTTCATTCGCGACGGCATACTCTTTCTCGCGCTGTGGAACGACGGTCTCGATATCTGGGATATCGGCGGCGGCGGCCAGGGCGGCACGCCGGACAATCCGAAAGTGCTCGGCAACGTGCGCACGGTCGGCGGCGAGGTGCACAACGTCTGGTGGTTCCACGACGCCCAGGGCGGGAAGCGCTTTGCGTTCGTCGGCGAGGAAGGACCGGGCAGCATTGGCAGCTCTTCGATCGGCGACATTCACGTCGTCGATGTGAGCAGCTTTGCATCGCCCAAGGAGATCGGCTTCTACCACGTCGACGGTGCGGGCACGCACAACTTTTCGATCGACGAGAAGAATGCGGTGCTGTATGCCGCGTATTACAACGGCGGCGTGCGCGCGATCGACGTCCACGGCGATTTGAGCAGCTGTCCGGGCGCGTCGAACTTCAACGTGCAGGCGAACATTACGCGGTGCGATCTCAAGGCCATGGGCCGCGAGCTCGCGGTCGGCCTCCTGGAACAGAATCGCGGCGTCTACGTATGGGGAGTCGAGTGGACGGGCGGGAACGTTTACGCGTCCGACATGGTTAACGGCATCTGGAAGATGACGCCGGCGAAATAGTTGTTCGCTTTTCGTAAAGTTCGTGATGACAAGGCGTTACGCTGTGACGAACCGTCGGTAGCAGACCAGTTATTTCGTTGACAAGCGTGTCGACGATTCTTAGTCTGTATACAGTAGTTCTCGATATAGCCGTACATGCAGCATTCCGAGCGGAAGCGCGTCCAAGCCGACGCACGGAACCATGGGGAGTGTGGCTCATGATCGGAACGATCGAACGCCTTCGGCGACAGATGCGGCGCACGCAACTGCTCGCCGTCGCGCCGATGATGCTGATCGTCGTCGGCCCGACCCATCCCGATCCCATCAAGCATGGTCCGGGGAAGGGCGGCGTCCTCCCCATTCCCTCGGCGCCAGTCGCGCCGACGAGCGCGGCGCGCATGGATTCATTGCTGAACGGCCGCCGTGGCGCGCGTCTCGAGCGCGGGCGAATCCTCTACGCGCCCGGCCACGCGCCGCGCGATACCGCCGCCGCGTCGCACACGCACAAGCGCGTGTGTCCGCATGCGGAACGCGTCGTGGCCCAGACCGCGTCGGCGGCCGGACCGAATTCCTGACTATTTAGAAAACCCTCATGCCTCGTTTTCGCACCGCCGCGGTGGCGACGTTGCTCGTCGTCCCGATCGTCGCGGGCGGCTTCCTGCTGCAGGAAGCCCCGGCACGCTCCAACGCCGTTCTCTTCGACCAGGTGCTGTCGCTCGTGCGCAACACCTACGTCGACACCCTGCCGGCCGGCCTGGCCTATGAAAAGGCGGCCAAGGGGTTGGTGCGCGAGCTGAACGATCCCTACAGCGAGCTCCTGCCGCCGAAGGAATCAGAGAACTTCAATCGCCAGACGGGCGGCCGCTACGGCGGCACCGGCATGCTGCTCGGCAACCCGTCGCCCGGCGTGATCGTGGTCGATCGCGTCTTTCCGAACACGCCCGCGGAAGAAGCCGGCGTGCGCGAGGGCGATCACGTGCTGCAAGTCGATACGACGCACACCGCCGGCATTTCGTTCGAGGCGGTCTCCGACCTGCTGCGCGGGACCCCAGGCTCGAAGGTCGCCGTGACGTACGGGCGACCCGGCGTCGCCGAGCCGATCAAGCTGCAATTCACCCGGCGCGTGGTGCATGTGCCGGCGGTCAACTTCGCGACGATCATCTCCAATCACGTCGGCTACATCCCGCTGCAAACATTCAACGAGAACGCGGCGGACGAAGTCGCCAACGCCGTCGACTCGCTCGTCAAGCAGGGCGCGACGAGCCTCGTCCTCGACATGCGGGACAACGGCGGCGGCATCGTCGATCAGGCGCTCAGCACGGCCAGCCTGTTCCTGCGCGAAGGGCAGGATATCGTCAGCGTGCGGGCGCGCAATCAGCCCACGGAAACCGCTCGATCGAATGGCCGCCATCTCTCCGACAAGATTCCGCTCGTCGTGTTGATCGACGGCGGCTCGGCGTCGGCGACGGAGATCGTCGCGGGCGCGCTGCAGGATCACGATCGCGCCCTCGTACTCGGCACGACGTCGTTCGGCAAAGGCCTGGTGCAGTCCGTGTACTCGCTGCAGAACGGCTATCAGCTCAAGCTCACCACCGGAAAGTGGTATACGCCGAGCGGCCGGTCGATTCACCGCGAGCGCAAGCTGCTTCCCTCGGGCGAGTTCGTCGAAGTGCATCCGGATTCGCTCGCCGCCGCGAACATGACGCGGCCGATGTTCAAGTCGGACGCCGGGCGCGTGGTATTCGGCGGTGGTGGTATTCGACCGGACATCGTCGTCGCCGACGACACGCTCCCCGCCGTCGAACGCGACTTCCTGCGCGCCGCGGCACCACAAGGGCAGGCCATCAACACGGTCGTGCAGAACTACGCGCTGGAGCTCAAGGGAACGGTGCCGAAAAACTTCACGACGCCCGACGCATGGTCGACGGAGCTGATGCGTCGCCTGGGCGCGGCCGGCGTCAAGCTCGACGCACGCTACGATGCGGGCGAGCGCGAGTTCCTGACCCGCGACCTCACGCAGCGGGTGGCGCGCATGTCCTTCGGCGACGCGGTCGCCAAGCAGCGCACGCTGAACGAAGATCATCAGTTGCTGAAGGCCGTCGAGCTGCTGCAGAAGAGCACCACGCAGGCACAGCTCCTCGCCGCGGCGCCGGAACCGAAAGGCGCGAAATAAGAGTTCTCTAGTTCGCGCTTTTTCGGTTCTTGTCGATGATGCCGACGAGCAACAGCACAAAGGCCGCCAGTCGCACCAGATAGAGGTACGCGACGTTCTCGCCGCTGATTCCGGGTGTGCGGAGCGCGAGCAAGATCCGCTGCACGCACAGCAACCAGAACGACGTGGCGAAGATCGCGAAGAGCCGGTCGTGCGTGTCGCGCCAGAAACGCAGAAAGAACAGGCCCGCCGCCGCGTAGCCGGCGATGATCACGCCGGACAGGACCTGATTCATTTGACCTCCCAGATCAGGCCATAGAGCAACAAGCCGAGCGCGATGACGACGGGAATCGTTCGCAGAAGCGACAAGTCGACCTGCGTCATCACCTCGACGTCGACGTACAGCAGCACGTTGTTCAGACACAGGAACGTGAAGCACAGACCGCTCCACAGGAGCAGCCGCGCACGCGAGCGAACGAAGCCGCGAAGCAGCAGCACCGCGCACGCGAGGCTCGTGAGCGCGCAGAGGATGTAAATTGCCCGCGCGATCATGTCGAATCTCCCTTGGCGCGGATGCGGAATGCGTCGGCGAACGCGCGCACCTCATTTGCCGCCGGCGCCGGCGCGTAGATCGCGCTGATCACCGCCGTCGGACGCTCGGACAACTCGACACTCAACTCACGAACGAGCGGATCATACGCTCCCTCGTACCAATAGAGGAGCGCATCCTCGTCGCTTCGCGCCGACAGGAGTCCGCCGAGATGCAGGTCGCTCAGCCGCCGAGCCGCCGATACGGCGTCCACGCGCAGCTCGCGACCGACCTTCACGGCATTCCATTCGCGCGGCGACGTGCGAAACAGGAGCAGGAGAATCTCCGCCTGCTCGACGGATTTCACGTATTCGTGCAGAAACGCCCGAAGGTCGGCTGAGACGGGCGATGTCATGAGGCTCCCATATAAACATATCTTAACGCAGTGTATCGAAAGCTCCAGATACACGGCAGTCGAACGAAGCTGGGACGCTATCTTGTGGCGATGAGCGGTCCACGCGCCGTGCATCCGCACGTCCATCACGTCCGCGTTCAGCGCACGGCGCGATACTACACGCTGGGTGCCGAGCGCGGCGGTTTCGCCGCCGTGTGGTTCCTGCTGCACGGGTACGGACAGCTGGCAGGCGAGTTCATCCGCTACTTCGCCGATCTTGGCGGAGACGACGTTCTCCTGGTCGCGCCCGAGGCGATGAATCGCTTCTACCTCGTCAGTCCGAGCAAGGCGCCGGCGGCCGAACGGCCCGTCGGCGCGACGTGGATGACGCGCGAGGACCGGGAGTCCGAAGTCGCGGACTATGTCGAGTATCTCGACGCCCTGGCTGAAGAGATCGCGCCAATGCTTGCGCCGGACGCGGCCATCAACGTGCTCGGATTTTCACAGGGCACGGCGACGGCCACGCGCTGGGTGACGCACGGTCGCGTGCGCGCCGCGCGGCTGGTGGTGTGGGGCGGCCTCTTGCCACCCGACAGCGACCTCACGCACGGCCACTCGGCGCTTCGTCACGTCCCGCTGACCATTGTCCTCGGGACGCGCGACCAGTACGTGAACGAGGATATGCTGACGGCTGAGCTCGCGCGGCTCGACGCGGCGGGCATTCCGCGCGAGATCATTCGCTTCGACGGCGGGCACGCGATCAGCCGCGGCGTGTTCGCGGAGCTGGTGCCGGTCAGCCGCGGCGGCGGTCGATGAAGCGCGACAGATCGCGGCGATCCTTCTTCGTCGGCCGGCCCTTCTCCTCGTAGACGAAACCGCCGGGCGCCATCTTGAGCTGCGCCGAGAGTTTGTCGCGCGCCTCGCGGCTGGCCGGCGTCTCTTCGTACAGTGACTGCGCCACCGACGCGGGGCCGCGGCGCTCGCCGAGCGCGCGGACTATTAGAATATGCTCATAGGGACCGACGCGAAGGCGGATCTCATCGCCGGGCTTGACACTCTTCGCGGCTTTGGCGCGCTCGCCATTCACTTCCACCTTGCCGCCCGCGACCGCGTCGGTCGCCAGCGACCGCGTCTTGAAGAACCGGGCGGCCCACAGCCACTTGTCGATGCGAACGGCGGTGAGGTCGTCGGCCATGCACGAATTCTAGCGAGTGGATTGCGTCCGGCGAGCATTCGTGAGACAATCGAGCACGCCAACGCCGAGTGGGAAATGTTTCGCCGTGCCATCGTGATGCTCTGTGCCGCCGCGTTCACCGCGAGCGCGCAATCGACGTTGCCGGATTCAGCCGGGTCGAAGATCGATGCCGTCTTCAGCCGCTACGCGCGCGCCGACGCACCGGGGTGCGCGGTCGGCGTGTACCAGAATGGGCGCATCGCCTTCGAGAAAGGCTACGGCTCGGCCAACATCGAATACGGCGTGCCGATCACGCCGACGTCGCCGTTCATCATGGGCTCGGTGTCGAAGCAGTTCACCGCGGCGGCGATCGCGCTGCTCGTCGAGCAAGGCAAGCTGCGCCTGGACGACGAGGTGCACACATACGTCCCCGAGCTGCGCGACTACGGCAAGCCGATCACGATCGACCAGCTCGTGCACCACACGAGCGGGGTGCGCGACTTCTGGACGCTGGTGCAGACGGCCGACATGCGCAACGACGATGGGTACACGGTGGACGACATTCTCCGTCTCGCCTCGCGGCAGCGGCACTTGAACTTCGATCCGGGCGCCGAATACAACTACAGCAACACGGGGTACGTGCTGCTGGGCGTCGTGGTGCAGCGGGTCACGGGGCAGTCGCTCCGCCAGTTTGCGGCCGAGCAGCTCTTCGGGCCGTTGGGCATGACGCACTCGCAGTTTCATGACGATCACAACGAGCCTGTTCCGGGGCGCGTGATCGCCTACGCGCCGGTACGGGGCGGTGGGTGGAAAATGGATGTGTGGGCGAACGACATCGTCGGGCAGGGTGGATTGATGACGACGATCGAGGATTTACAGAAGTGGGATGAGAATTTTTATGCAGGGCGCGTGGGCGGGCCCGGGTTCCTGGCGCGCCAGCTGCAACGGGGTGTGCTGAACGACGGCACGACGCTGCCGTACGCGTTCGGGCTCGAGGTGAAGGCGTATCGCGGGCTCACCCTCGTCGAGCATTCGGGAAGCACCGGCGGATATCGCACCGACATCGCGCGCTTTCCCGCGCAGCACACGAGCGTCGCCACGATGTGCAACGTCAGCACGGCCGACGCCGCGGGCTTGGCGCTGAGCGTCGCCGACGTGGTACTGGCCGGCGCGTTCACCGCGCCGAAGCCTGCACCGCGCGCCGCGGGGACGCGCGCCGGTGCGGCACAGCAGGCGTTGCCGGCGATCGGTGCGGCGGAGCTTGATGAGCTTACGGGCCGCTACTACTCCGACGAGCTCGATGCGACGTTCCGCCTCGAGCGCGCGGGCAGCACGCTCGTGTTGCGCCGGGCGCGCTCGGCGCCGGATACGCTTCGCGCGACCGACCGGCAAACGTTTCGCGCCGCCGGAATGACGCTGCACTTCGACGCAGGCGCGCATCCGCCGTCGATCACTTCGATCACTTCGATCACTTCGTTCACGGTCGACGCGGGTCGCGCGCGCGGCATCGAGTTCACTCGTGTGACGCCCGACGGCCGCTAGGGGTTCAAACACGACGGTTCGCCGCGGCGGGAACTTCGCGGCTCGCCGCTTGCCTTATCCCGAACACAACGGCGGGTGCCGAGGGGAGGGGTGGTCGAATGCGGCGGATCTTGTTGAGCCTCGCGGTGGCGAGTGTGTTCGCCTGCGCGAAGGACGCACCTATGGCGCCCAATGCGGTGATTGCACCCGACGCGGTGATCGGCCAATACAACATCGCGACCGTCGACGGATTCAACCTTCCCATGCAGATCGGCCAGCAAGGGTCGACTGGTGTCGACGTACTCGCCGGCGCGTTGGAGCTCGAGGAAGATGCATCGTTCCGCGACATCGTGACGATTCGCACCCGCGGCGCGGGCGGAGTCAAGGTCTACGTCGACACGGTCGTCGGAAGCTTCCTGCACTTCCAGAACACGCTGCTGCTGACGCCGCGCGACGGGAGCAGTCCAACGTTCCTGGATGTCACTGACGACAAGACGCTGACGTCGTGGGACTTTGATGTGATTGTGTATCGAAGGTAGGCGGGCGTATGGGGGTGTAGGGGCATGGGCGTATGGGCGCCGGACGCGGTAGCGACGAGCGACTGCTCGTCGCTTTTTTGTTGCTTTCCATGCGCCCATACGCCCATACGCCTATGCGCCCATGCGTCCCGCCCCCATTGCATCTCCCGCCAAAATCCCTATATTACTGACCCGTCAGTTATTTTCGTCCGATTTCCCCCGACGGCCGCTCTCCCTCATCCATGGCAGCTCAGCCCGTTCAAACCGAGCCACGTTGGCGCCGACTCCCCGAGGAGCGGCCGCGGCAGATCCTTGCCGCCGCCCTCGAGGTCTTTGGCGAACACGGACTCGCGAACGCGCGCCTGGATGACATCGCCAAGCGGGCCGGACTCTCCAAGGGCACCATCTATCTCTACTTCCCCAACAAGGAAGAGCTGTTTCGGGAGATGGTGCGCCAACTGATCGTCACGCAGCTCGAGGAAGGCGAGCGTGAGTTCGGCGCCGGGAACAAGTCGCCGACCGAAGCACTCACCGAATTCATGCGGAAGTACTGGGCGTTCATCCGCTCGGCGCAGTTCGCGCCGCTCTTCCGTCTCATTCACGCCGAGATCCGTAGTTTTCCAGATCTCGCGCGTTTCTACGCGGAAGAAGTGATCTCGCGCGGGCACAAGCTCATCGCGTCGATCATTCAGCGCGGCACCGAAGCCGGTGAGTTTCGCGACGTGGATCCGTTCGTTGCCGCTCGTATGCTCATGGCGCCGTTCGTCATGCACGGCGTGTGGTGCGGACATCGTGAATGCTTCGCGCCCGTCGCGGCGAAGACCGACGACCAGGTGCTCGACGAAATGATGCAGTTCTACCTCTACGCGATTCGTCCGCACGGGCCGGCCAGCAGTTCGCCGGCGACCGAGCGGCGCTCGACCAACGGCCCGACTTCACGATGAACATCAACTGCTTTCCGAAAGTCGTACGACTGGGTGCATTCCTCTCGCTCATCGCGGCGCTGCTTGCGTTTGCGGTGCGCATCGCCGAAGCGCAGACCGGCGCCGAACAGATGCCGCCGCCGCGCCGCTTGACGCTCGGTGACGCCGCGCGATTGGCCGCGGCGCAGACGGCAGGCGTGCAATCGGCCGAAGCGCGCGTCGAAGAAGCGCAAGCGCGTGTCGGTGAAGCGCGCGCGCAATTGATGCCGCAGATCGACGCCATTCCCAACTGGACGAGCCACACGCTCAACAGCGCGAGTTTCGGCTTCAACTTCCCGGCGCAGCCCGGTCAGCCGCCGCTGCTCAATCCCAACGGCCAGATCATCGGGCCGGTGAAGTTCTACGATTTCCGTGCACAGGCGTCGCAGACGCTGTTCAACCCCGCGGCGCGAGGGCAGGTGGTTGCAGCGCGAGCCAGCGCGACCGCGGCGGGTGCCGACGTGCAGACCGCGGCGCAGCAGGCGGCGACGAACGCCGCCGCCACGTACGTGCGTGTGGTTCGATCCGACGCCGCGCTGTCGGCGCGCATCGCCGACTCCACGCTGGCGTCCGATCTCTTGAGAATCGCCCGCGATCAGCTCACTGCCGGCGTGGGCGTGGCGCTCGACGTCACGCGCGCGCAATCGCAGCTTGCCTCGGCGCGCGCGCAGCTCATTGCGGCGCGCAACGATCGCGACCGTTCGCGGCTCGACTTGTTGCGGGCGCTGAATCTTCCGCTCGACACGCCGCTCATTCTCACGGACTCGCTGTCGTCGCTCGAGCTGCCCGGTGTAGTGAACGAAGCCGCCGCCGTCGATACGGCGATGCGTCTGCGGCCGGAGATTCGCGCCGCCGATTTGCAGCTCGCGGCCGCGCAGCAGCAGATCGCGGCGATTCGTGCGCGCGCGCTGCCGACCGTTGGTGTGTTCGGCAACGATGGGCCGACGGGACTCGGCTTCGCGCATTTGCTCAATACCTACACGTACGGCATTCAGGTGAACTGGTCGGTGTTCGAGGGCGGACGTCGCGAGGCGCAGACGCAGGAGCAAGAGGCCGTCGCGCGCGAGATCGACGTGCGTCGCCGCGATCTGCGCCAACAAGTGCAGGTCGACGTCCGCGGCGCGCTGCTCGACATCGCGTCGGCGCGCGAAGCGGTAGACGCGGCGCGCGAGCGCCAGCAGCTCGCCGAACAGGAAGTCGAGCAGGCGCGCGAACGCTTTCGTGCCGGCGTTGCCGGGAACGCGGACGTGATCACGGCATCGCTGACGCTCAACAACGCGCGCACCGGGTTGGTCGACGCGCTGACCGCATTTCAGAACGCCCGTGTCTCCCTGGCGCGAGCCGAGGGCACGGTCTCACAACTTCGATAAACCGCACTCCGACCTCACACGGTTCCGATCATGGCAACAGCACTCAAGCAAGACGTTGATTCCCGCGACATGCCCGGCGGCGCGCCGGACGCACCCGAACCGAAGAGCGGCAAGCGACGCATCGTTCTTCCGATCGTCCTCGTTCTCGTCGCGCTCGGACTGCTCTGGGCATTCAAGCAGTGGAGCTACGGCCGCAGCCACGAATCGACCGACGACGCGGCGGTCGACGGCCACATCGTGCCCGTGCTCGCGAAAGTCAGCGGCTACGTGCAGAAGGTGACCGTCAGCGACAACGACCACGTGCGCGCCGAGTCGCTGCTGGTGACGATCGATCCGTCGGAGTATCGCACGCGGCTCGCGCAGGCCGAGGCCGACCTGGCCGCGGCGCGCGCGTCGGCGGGCGGTGGTGGCGCCGCAGGTCAAGCTGAAGCAGCAGTGCAGCAGGCGTCGGGACAGCAGGCGTCGCTGAGCGCGCAGATCACCGCGGCGCGCGCGAATGCGACCAAGGCGCGACAGGATCTGGCGCGCATGGAGGATCTGGCGGCCAAGCAGGTCATCTCGAAGATGCAGCTCGATGCGGCGCGCGCGGCGTCTGAAGCGGCGAACGCGAACGTCGTTGCGATGGAACGCCAACAGGCCGCGGCCGGTGGAACGGTCGCGAGCGCGCAGGCGGGGGTGCGGTTGGCGAGTGCCCGTTTGCAGTCGGCGCAGGCCGCGCGCGACAATGCGGCGCTTCAGCTCAGCTACACCAATGTCCTCGCCCCGGTCGCGGGGATCGTCTCGCGCAAGCAGGTCGAGCCGGGACAGCTCGTGCAAGTCGGACAGCCGCTGCTCACCGTCGTTTCGGATACTGGCGCGTTCATCACGGCCAACTTCAAGGAGACGCAGCTCGCCGACATTCGCGTCGGCCAGCCGGTCGAGATCGAAGTCGACGCGTACAAGGGCACGGTGCTCGGCTGCGTCGAGAGTGTGAGCGCCGCGACGGGCTCGAAGTTCGCGCTGCTGCCGCCCGACAACGCGACGGGGAACTTCACGAAAGTCGTACAGCGCGTGCCGGTGCGCGTGAAGGTGACGAAGGATCTCGGTCCGTCGATGCCGCTGCGCCCCGGCATGTCGGTGAACATTCACGTCGATACGAAGCTGCCCGCCGGCAAGTGCTGATCGGCTAATGTGCTAACGTGAACCCTCGCGCACGATTGCCATGAGCGAGCTGTCTGATGGATCGAACGCGGTGATCACGGCGGGCCCTCGCGGCACCGCCGCGATCACCGCGCCGGTGTATGCGCCGCCGGATGCGACGGTGGGCGCCGACGACAAATACAAATACAAATATCTGATCGCGATCGCGGTGACGCTCGCGTCGGTGCTCGAGCTGATCGACACGTCGATCGTCAACGTCGCCATTCCCCACATGATGGGGAATCTCGGCGCAACGCTCGACGAGATCTCGTGGGTGTCGACCGGCTACATCATCGCCAACGTGATCGTGATCCCGATGTCGGGGTGGCTGAGCGCGTACTTCGGCCGCAAGAAGTATCTCGCGACGTCGATCATGTTGTTCGTCACCGCGTCGTTCTTCTGCGGCGCGGCGACCTCGCTGGGCGGTCTCGTGTTCTGGCGTGTCATTCAAGGGCTTGGCGGTGGCGCGCTGCTGTCGACGTCGCAGGCGACGCTCTTCGAAGCGTTCCCGCCGGAGGAGATCGGCATCGGCCAGGCGATGTTCGGCATCGGCGTCATGGTCGGTCCGACGATCGGCCCAACGCTCGGCGGCTACATCGTCGACAACTACAACTGGCCGTGGATCTTCTACATCAACGTCCCGCTCGGCATTCTGGCGGCGATCATGGTGATCACGTACGTGCACGACGCCGCGCACCAGGAACGGGCGCGTACGATCGACTTTCTCGGCTTCATCCTGCTCGCGGTCGGCGTGGGCTCGCTCCAGTTCATGCTGGAAAAGGGCGACCGCTACGATTGGTTCGACTCGCGGCTGGTCACGGGGCTGGCGGTCGCCTCCGTCGTCTCGTTCGTGGCGCTCGTCTGGCGCGAGTTGACGATCGACGAGCCGATCATAAACTTTAGAGTTCTCAAAAGCCGGCAGCTCGCCGCCGGTGTGAGCTTCGCCGCCGCGCTGGGCCTGGCGCTCTTCGGCTCGATCTTCGTGCTGCCCATCTTTCTTCAGGCGCTGCATGGGCTGTCGGCGAATCAGACCGGCCTCGTGATTCTGCCCGGTGCCATCGCGTCGGCGGTGACGATGGCGTTCGTCGGCAAGAACGCAAATCGCCTGGATGCGCGCGCGACGGTCACGGTCGGCGCGGTGCTGTTCTTCATCGCGATGTGGATGCTGGCGCGCATGACGCTCGTCAGCGGACCGGCGGAGACGTTCTGGCCGCTGATCATGCGCGGCGTGGGTATGGGGCTCATCTTCGTGCCGCTGACCAGCGCGACGATGGCCGAGCTCAAGGTCAGCGAGTTGGCGCAGGGCACGGGCATGTTCAATCTCACGCGCCAGCTCGGCGGATCGCTCGGCATCGCGATCATGGCGACGCTGCTGACGCGCTTCACCGTCGAGAAGAAGGCGTTGCTCACCGAGCACGTTACGACGATGGATCCGACGTCGCTCGGCCGGCTGTATCAGGTGACGCAAGGGCTCATCTCGCGCGGTGTGAATCCCATCATCGCGCGAACGGAGGCGTTGGCGGTCATCGACCGTCAGATCCAGGCCCAGGCGAGCGTGCTGGCGTTCTCCCGGATTTATTTGATCAGTGGGGCGATTCTCGTTGGCGCGTTGCCGCTGATGCTGCTGTTCAAGACGGGGAAGGGCAGAGGCTCGGGCGGCATGGCGCATTAGCGCCGCGACTCAAGCGCCCATCTCCGCTGCCGAACCGAAGATGCTTGCGCCTCATTCGCTGCGCCTATGTCTCGATGTGATAGCCGCGGCTGCGCGCCGCGACGGGCCATGTCGTTTCGACGGCGTCACCGCGAATGCCGGCGATGACGTCGTTGAGATGGACGACGATGCACACGTGATTGGGCACGATTCGGACCCTGTCGCCGACGGCGGGCCGCCAATTCGTCTGCGAGAGATCGAGAATGCCGTGCTCCTCGGACATGCTCTTGACCACGACGTCGGGGTGATCGAGCAGGGCGCCGAACCCGTCGGCGGTGTCGGTGCCGCGCATCGGTTCGCGGCCGAGTGATTTGGTCCCCGCGTCGACGACGGCTTGGTTGGGCACCGCGGTGCTGACGACCGTCGCGAGCACGGTGAGCGCGCAATCATCCCACGCGCACGCGCCGATCGCGGCGGTCGTGCGATCGTTGTAGACGTACGTGCCGGGACGGAACTCGGTCACGCCGCGCATCTCGTGCGTGTGCCAGAGCGTCGGCGTCGAGCCGCCGCTGACGACGCGCGGTCGCACGCCGGCGCGCTCGAACGCGTCGAGCGCGCCGGACAACGCGGAGCTCAAGTCGTCGAGCTTCGGTTGCTGGCGATCCACCGCCTCGCGCACATGGCCGGGATAGAAGGCAATGCCCGCGAAGTCGAGCGGCGGATGCGAGCACACGGTGCGCGCCAGAGCGATGGCCTCGTCCACGTTCGGCGTGCCGACGCGATGCATGCCGAGATCGAGCTCGACCAGCACGCCGATCGTGCGATCAGCCGCGCGCGCTGCCTCGGCGATGTCTTCGATGGCACGCGGCGAGTCGAGCGCCACGGTGAGCTGAACTGAAGTGGGCAGCGCCGCCAGTCGGGTCGCGCGCTGCTTGCCGACGGGCGGATACGCGACGAGAATGTCGGCGCACACCTCGCTCATCACTTCGGCCTCGAACGGCGTGGCGCACGTGACGCCGACCGCGCCGCGGCGAATCTGCTCCGCCGCGAGCCGCGGCGACTTGTGCGTCTTGATGTGCGGGCGCAGCGCCAGACCGTGCGCGGTTGCATATGCGGCCGCGCGGTCGAGATTTGTGGCGAGCCGATCGAGATCCACGACGGGAACCGGAGTCTCGAGTTCGGCGAGCGTCAACGACATGTGGATCCGACCTCTTTCAGTGGAGACGTAAATGACACAACGCGAGCGGCAGTGGCAACCGGTGCGACTCGGCGGAGACGTGCCGCCGCCGGCCGGTGCCTATTCCCCCGCAGCGAAGGCCGGGCCGTTCGTGTTCGTATCGGGCCAGGTGCCGCGCGATCCGGTGACGGGCGAGCTCGTTGGCAACGATGTGGAGTCGCAGACGCGCCAGGTGATCAAGAACGTCGAGCGGGCGCTGCAGGCGGCGGGCGCGGAGCTGTCGGACATTGTGTCGATCATCGTGTATCTCGCCGACATCGATGACTGGGGCCGTTTCAATGCGGCGTACAAGGAGTTGATGCCGGAGCCGTATCCGACGCGAACGGCGTTGGGAGCGAATCTGCGGGGGATCATGGTTGAGATCAGCGCCGTCGCGTATATGGCGTCGGTGTAGAGACAGCTTGGTCTCGCGAGACGAGATCCGAGAAGAGACAACAAGGAACAACGACGAGTTCTGACAAGATCTGACCAGATCGGAGCGAGCTCCTCTTGGCGTTCGGGATTTCCAGATTTCGTCAGATCCGGTCGGATCTGGTCTTTTTTTCTTGTTGATCTCGAAGCAGGCTCGCAGCGCCGGCCTCGGCCGTTGCCAGCAACCAGCCTTAACGCCACCGAGCCACCAGCGTCTACCCAGATGTAGTCCACAAACATCTGGAGAAGTAATCATGTCTCAGTTTCGTTCGACTCTGATCGCCGCGCTCGTCGCGTTGGGCGGAGCTGCGGTTGCAGGTGCGCAGGCTCCCACGCAGACGCCGGCGCAGGTTCCGCAACAGCACGCGCGCGCCGGAAAGGGCCATCGCGGCAAGTTCGCCAAGCGAGGCGATCGTCAGCTCTTCAAGAACATCAAGCTCAGCGACGCCGAGAAGGCGAACGTCAAGGCCGTCCGGCAGAAGTACGCGCCGCAGATGAAAGCGTTGCGCGCGCAGTTCAAGCCGCAGATCGAGCAGGCGCGCCAGGCGCGTCAGCGCGGCGACACCGCGGCGATGAAGAATCTGTGGGCGCAGTCCAGCGCGCAGCGCGGGCAGGCCAAGAAGCTCCGCGATGCCGAGCGTAACGATCTTCGCAACGCACTGTCGCCGGACAACCGCGCCAAGTTCGACGCGAACGTGACGAAGGTCGAACAGCGAGTCGCACAGCGCGCAGCGAAAGGCGGCCGCAAGGGGTAATTCCGCTCGCGAGAGTGAGCTCGGGCGTGCGGGTGGGCACGTCTCCTCCTCCGCGGCGATGAAAACAACGATCTGGAGCTTCGGCTTCAGGTCGTTGTTTTTTTTAGTATTCTCGAATCTCGAGGGTGCGGTGCACTCGCGATCGGTGAATACTGTATACGAAAATGCGCGCATATCGTAGCGGTGGATTGCGTTCTCGCTCGAGGATCACTCTGGACGAGCGTCGCGCACGGCGGCAAGTTAGGTCGCTGCTTCAATCCTCCCTCCGGCGCTGACGCCGCATGCAGCCACCGTCGCAGACATTTCCCGTGCTGTCGTTCCTCGGCGTCCTCGTGCAGTTTGGCGGCGCGCTGATGCTCGTCGCGCTGTTCGTGATGCTCCGGCGCTTCGTGCTGCGCCGCGCGTACTTCGGCGCGTGGATGTCGGCCTGGCTGGCGTTCTCGGTCGCGATCGCCGCATTGGCGATTCGACTGGTGGTCGTGCCGGCGATTGCCGGCAGCACGCTCGCGGAAACACATCCCGTCGTGCGCGCCTCATACTTCGTGTATCAGTTCGCGAAAGGGATGGGATTCATTCTCTTTCTGCGCGGCACGCTGATGTACGTCGCCGGAACGGGAAGCAGCGTCGCCACCACGCGACGGTTGTGGGTCATCGCGCTCGTGTTCGCGATCGCGTCGACCCTCGCATCGCGACACGGCCTGAACGAGATGGTGATCTGGCAAAGCGCGATCGCCGTCCCCGCGCTTGGATATTGTGCATCGGCGCTGCTGTGGCTTCCGCGTCGCCGGAAAACGTTCGGCAATTCAGCGACCGGAGCGTGCTTCGCGTTCCTTGGTTTGTTGTGGCTGATGTATGCGGGCGCCTTCGGCGTGGCGATTCGGAACAGCGACTCGATTCTCCCCCAAGCGGTGAGTGTCGTCGTCAGCTTCAACACCTACTTCGATCTCGCGGCCAACATCCTCCTCGGCTATTCGATGGTGTTGATCCTGATGGAGGACGCCAAGCGGCAGATGGATGACGCGCAAGCGGAGTTGCAGGTGACGCACGATCAGCTGCGCCGCGCGGCGCTCTACGATTCGCTCACCGATTCGATGAATCGCCGCGCATTCGCCGAGGGCGTCGGCCTCGACATGGTGCGCGCGACGTTCGGCACCGTGGTGCTCGCCGATCTGGATAATCTGAAAACTGTGAACGATGAACACGGCCATTCAGCGGGCGATCAGCTGTTGCGACGCTGCGCCGACGTGTTGCGATCGACACTGCGCCCTTACGACAAGTTGTATCGCTGGGGCGGCGACGAGTTTCTGCTCATCGTCCCGTCCGCGCACGCGAACGACGTCATCGAACGCATACGTAACGTCGTCGAGGCCGCGGAGCCCGTGCTTGCGGGTCCCACCGCGCAGCGGATTCGGCTCGCCGTCAGTCTGGGCGCCGCCGATTTTCCAAGCTCCGAGGAGCTCGCGCTGGCCATCGAGCACGCCGATCGCGCCATGTACGCCGACAAGAGCCGCCGCAAGAGCGATCCCCGCCACACAATCGCCGGCGCGTTACCGCCAACGTCTGTCACAGCGGTGCGTTAATACAAGACGGGGCCCGGGTCCCGTCCCCGTTCAAAATTCCCCACCCTCGGAGTCCCTCTGATGTCCCTCCGTTTCTCCACCGCCGCGACGGTGGCACTGCTGCCCGCGACCGCTTTCGCGCAACAAGTGCAACAAGTACAACAGGCACGACACGCGTTCACTCCCGCGGACTGGTACAAGGTCACGACAGTTGCCGCGCCGGCCCTTTCGCCCGACGGCGGCAAGATCGCTTTTACCGTGACGACTGTGCGCGAAGCGGAGAATCGCCGCCACTCGGAAGTCTGGGTGGTGCCAACGCAGGGCGGACCGGCGATGCGATACACTTCGCCGTCATTCGAGAGCAGCGCTCCGCGATTCTCCGACGACGGCAAGATTCTGTATTTCACCTCGGAGCGCCCGGAGACGCGCGGCACCAATTGGGCGTTGCGCATGGATCAGCCGTCGGGCGAAGCGTTTCAGCCTGAACGCGCGCCGCAGTTCGAGTCGGGCTCGCAGCCCGCGGACAAGAGCTTCTCGGTGCGCGTGACCGGCAATGGTGGTTTTGGTCGAGGTGGACGCGGCGGCGGAGGACGCGGTGGCGCCGCGCAGGACTCGACCAGCGATGCGCTGCCGAACGATCCTTTCGCTCATATGAAGCCGATCGCGCGTCCGCCCTACAACGCGATCACGAAGCCTGAGAATCCGGCGCGCTTCGATGGGCGGCAGATCGACGAGATGCTCTACAAGTCGAACGGCTTGCACGAATTCATTCCCGGTCCGCGCACGGCGCCGCGCGTCAATACGCCGCGTCCCGCGCAGATTGAAATCGTTCGCGCAGGCGGCGCGCCGAAGCAGATCACGAACACCAACTACTCGCACCGCGACGTCGTCGTGTCGCCTGACGGGAAGTGGATTGCGTTTACCGCCGACGCGAAGTTGCGTTCCGACTCCGCGGTGACGGCCGAGCGTGATTCGATCGCGAAGCTGGCACCGGATCGCAAACGCGACGAGATGCCCCGCAACGACACCGAGATCTTCGTGCTGCCCGTCGCGGCGTGCGAAGCACAGAGTGCCGAATGCGCGCCGCGAAAAATCGAGTACGCGGGCAACGAGACGAACCTCCAATGGTCGCCGGACTCGAAGCGCATTGCGTTCGTCGGTCAGCTGGGGCGCTTCAAGAACCAGCGCTTGTTCGTGGTCGACGCCGGCGGCGGCAAGCCGCAGGACGTTCTCGGCAGCTGGGGATACGAGCCTGGGCAGATTCGCTGGTTGAAGAATGGCGAGATCGCGATGATCACGTCGACCGGCGGAAGCCGCGGCGTGTACACCATCGATCCAGCGACGAAGAAAATCACGACCGTTCTCGGCGGCCGTCGCGTGATCAACAACGCGACGTACGATGCGGACGAGAAGCACATCGTCTTCGTCGCGACGGACCTCACGCATCCGACAGAGTTGTTCATCGCGAACGCCGACGGCAGCGGCGAGCGCAAGCTCACCGCGTTCAACGACAAGCTGAACTCGGAAGTCGAGTGGGCGGACGCCGAGCGTTTCGTCACGAAAGGCATCGGTGGTCTGGACGTCGAGTCGTGGCTCATGAAGCCACCCGGCTATACGGCGTCGAAGAAGTACCCTGTCGTGCTGTACATCCACGGTGGACCGCACTCGGACTACAACGAAGGGTGGTTCGACGAGTTCCAGAGTCTCGCCGGCGCCGGATTCATGGTGCTGTTCACGAATCCGCGCGGATCGAGCGGCACGAACACCGAGTTCACGTATGCGAGCCGCGGCGACTGGGGCGGCCGGGATTTCGATGATCTCATGCGCGCGGTCAACATCGTGGCCAAGCGTCCCGATGTGGACTCCACGCGTATGGGCGTGACGGGCGGCTCGTACGGCGGCTTCATGACGGCATGGGTGACGACGAAGACCAATCGGTTCAAGGCGGCGGAAGCCGATCGCATGATCAGCGAATGGACGTACTGGTACGGTGCGTCGGATGCGCAGGGCCTGACGGAGGGTGAGTTCTTCGGCAAGCCGTGGGAAAATCAGGTGATGTACGACACGCTCTCGCCAATTCGGTACGTGAAGAAGGTGAAGACGCCCACGCTGCTCGTGCAGAGCGAAGAGGATTTCCGCACACCGATCGGAAACGCGGAATTGTGGTTCATGGCGCTCAAGAAGCAGAATGTACCGGTGGAGTTCGTGCGGTATCCGCGGTCGAATCACGATCTGTCGCGGACGGGCGAGCCGTGGCTGCTCGTCGATCGTCTGAGCCGGCTCAGGCAGTGGTTCGACTACTGGCTGGTGGACAAGCCCAACGAGGCGGTGCAGGCAGGCACTGCCAAGAAGTAGCCGCAGAATCTCGGCCACGGACCTGAAACAGCGACGTTCACGGACAGGCACGGAGACGGCGTCAACGGCCGTGAACTGCCGCTGACAGCAAGTAAGAAAAATCCCTCGGCTCGCTTCAGCATTGAAGCGGCCGAGGGTTTTTCCTTTTCTTGCTTTGAAGACCACAAGCCCACTGCTGTCAACTGCACTTCACGCCCTCTCCGTGCCGATCCGTGAACGTCGCCGTCCCAGTTCCGTGGTCCCCGGTATGGTTCGTGATATTTTCCACGTACGATGATGCGTCTCTTCCTCGCCGCGTTCGTAGTCTTGTCGTCCTGCTCCTCGGAACACGAAGCGAGCGCGTCCGGCGACGTCTCTCACTCCTCGGCACAGAACGTCTCGAGCGATAGCGCGCTCCGCCCCGCGCAGGCCTTGATCGACAGCGGGCATCCGTGGCGCGCGACGCAGTTACTCGGTCCCGTGCTGAAGTCACCGGCGCGCCGCACACCGGCTACGCTGCTCGTTGCGGCGCGTGCCGCCGCGGGGTGGGACGGCTGGGTTGAGGTTGACAAACTGCTCGCGCACGAGACGTGGCTCGACACTGAGAACAACGGCGAAGGCCGCGAGCTTCTTGCACGCTCCGCGCTGGAGCGCGGCGTCGATACGCTCGCGCTGACGAATGCGGAAGCGGCGCTACGAGACGCGACGACGCCCGACACGCGCGCCGTCCGAAGCGTGTTGCTCGCGCGCGCGCTGGAGCGCGGCAACTACTTCGATAGCGCCGCCGTCATGTACGCGCGCGCGGCCGCGGCGCTACGGCCCCTGCATGATTGGCTCGCTCTGCGCGTCGCCGGCGTCGAGCGCGACTCGGCCGACCGCGCGAAATCGTATGCGAGTATCACGCTTCCGGCCGCGCGCGCTCGCGTACCGTGGACCGAAGCGCAAACGCGCGAACGCTACGAAGATGCCTTGGGCGCCGCGGCGCGCTATGCGGCGTTGGGTGCGACGGTCTCCGCGCTGCGGCTGAGGATGTCCGTGGCGCCCGACACCGTCAGACGCGCCGCCGTGCGCGACGAGTTGCTGTCGTTCATTCGAATGCACCCTGGCAGCGCCGACGCCAAGGCCGCGGTCGATGTACTCGACAAGGCGTTTTCGTCGCTCTCGCCGCCGCAGGAGCTTGTGATCGCTCGCAGCGCCGCCGTGTCCGGACCGCCGGCGCGCGCGGTCGCCGCGTTCGAGCACGCGCTCTCGCAACCCGCGCTCACCACGCCGAACGACCGCATGCTCTATGCGCAGGTGCTCGCGCGTGTGAATCGCTCGCGTGATGCGCTCGCGCAGTTGGCGCTCGTTGAAGGGCCACTCGCCGGGCAGGCCGACTATCAGCGCGCACGAGTGCTGCTCACGTCCGGAACGGCGGATGCGACTCGCGCGGCCCTGCGCGACGTCATCGCCAAATTTCCGAACGATACGGGCGCGGCGAGCTCCGCACTCTATCTCCTTGCCGATCTCGCCACTGATGACGGCAACGATCAACAGGCACGCGCATACTATCAGCAGTTGTACGTTCACTATCCGACGAGCAACCGCGCATCCAACGCGCGATTTGATGCGGCGCTGCTCGCGATGGTGCAGGGCAATGCACACGCGGCCGCCGCGGAATTCGATTCGGTCTGGACGCTCTCACCCAACGCGGATGATGCGACCGCCGCGCGCTACTGGAGCGGCCGCGCCTATGCCACGACGGGGAATTCAACGTTGGCCAATACGCGTTGGCGTGAAGTAATCGCACAATCGCCGACGTCCTACTACGCGTCCCTCGGCGCCGAGCGGCTGAAGCAAGCGGCGTGGACGCCGGCGGCGCGTGCGGATTCATTCGCCGCTTTTCCTGCGATCGACAGCGCGTTCAAGCGCATCGCGCTGCTCGAGCGGCTCGGCATGGACGTCGAGGCGCGATTCGAGTACGACGCGCTCGATGAAGCCGCGTCGTCGTCGCCCGAGCGGCTCGCGGCGACCGCGCACGCGTTTCTCTTGCACGGCCAACCGTCGCGCGCCATTCGGCTCGCGCAGAAGCTCATCGAATCGGGACAACGCGACGCGCGCGCGTACCGCCTGCTCTATCCGGTGCTCGACCGCGACGAACTGCTTCGCGACGCGAAGGCGCACGATCTCGATCCGTTACTCGTCGCGGGCCTCATTCGGCAGGAGTCGAACTTCAACGCGCATGCCGTGTCGGTCGCGGGCGCGCGCGGTCTCATGCAAGTGCTGCCGTCCGTTGGCGAAGACGTCGCGCACTCGCTCGGTTTCCCGGTTTGGTATCCAGCGCTGCTGTTCGATCCCGACGCCAACTTGCAACTCGGCACCGAGCATCTTGCCGGAGCGGTGAAGCAGTACGGAACGATCGCGCGCGTGCTGGCGGCGTACAACGCGGGCGGCTCGCGCGTCACGCGATGGGCGGCGAAGCCCGG
This sequence comes from Gemmatimonadaceae bacterium, assembly GCA_035606695.1. NCBI lineage: Bacteria > Pseudomonadati > Gemmatimonadota > Gemmatimonadia > Gemmatimonadales > Gemmatimonadaceae > Gemmatimonadaceae bacterium. The sequence goes on along the minus strand of DATNEW010000023.1, from coordinate 12,450 downwards.
AGTGGATGATGCGGAGATGTTCGCGGAGCGCATTCCGTTCGTCGAGACGCGCGATTACGTGCGTACCGTGCAGAGAAATCGCGCGCTGTATCGAGCATTGTACTCGTGGTAGGTGGTCGAGCGCGCGCCGACTACCATCCCGGCGCCAACTGGACTCCCCAAACCCAATTTTTCTTGGGTCTCTGGAACGGATGCGCCGCGTACGCTTCCATGATCGCGTACCCCATCAAGTTGAACCGGAACGACACGCCGGTGCTGAACACCGGAATGCGATCGGCGCAGGGATAGAACGACTGCGCCTGCGCCTGCGCGCTCGACGCGGCCACCGGACATGAGACCGGCTTGTCGCCCGACGACGAGAAGCGGAAGTCCGGACTCTGCGCATTCGTGTACGACACGCCGGCATCGAAGAACGGCGACACTTCAGTCGGCAGGAACGGGAAGTTCACGAGACCGAAGCCTTCGACGCCGAACAGCGGAATGCGGAACTCCGTGTTCACGACGGCGACCTTGCTGCCGAACAACCGCTCGAACGCCGGGCAACCCTGTGTGTTCGCGTTGTTCGCGGGCGTCCCGGCGGTGCTGCTGCTGCACTCGTCGCTCGTGAACGAGCCGTAGCCGTACCCGCGCATCAGCGTTTCTTCACCGAGATAAATCGGCCACGTCGTGTTCACGTCTTCGGCGCCGCTGCCGTATCGACCGAGCGACAGCCCGCGGAACGCGAGCGTGAACGGCCGGAAGAACAAGTATCGCCGATAGTCGGCCAACGCGGTTTGATAGGTCACCGACCCGAAGGTCGGCGTGTACTGCAATCGGAATCGTTCGCCCTGCACGGGCGACGTGAATGCGTCGAACGCGTTGTCACCGACCAGCGCCACCGACGGTTCGGCGAACAGCACCGGTTTGTACTGGTTCTGGAGCGTCGTCGTTCGCTCGTCGACGATCGTGTTGCCCACGAACACGGTTTGGAAGAGCTCCGTGTCGAAGCCGTAGTGCGTCACGTTCGCCGTGAACTCGAATCGTCGCGTCGTCGAGAAGGGATACTGCGTGAAGATCGCGGCTTGATCGATGTAAATGCGTTGCAGCAACTGGTTGACGTTGTACCCCGCGACGCTATTCCCTCCACCGGCATCGAGCGTCGTGTCCGTGAGATAGACGCCGCCCGTGAGATACGGAACGTGTTCGAGTCCGACGCCCCAGTTCCATCGCTTCTTCATGTTGTAGTACTGGAGCGCGCCGCCGATGTCCTTCACCGTGCCGTTCGCCTGAATGGCCGCAAAGATCTGCCGGTCGCTCAACTGATCGCCGAAGATCATCGACACGCCGCCCGCCACACCGGTGCCGAACGGACCACCGGCCACCACGCCCAGGCTCGGCTGGCCGATGGCGTCGAGCGAGAACGACGAGTGATACGGCTCGACGGTGAAGTCACTGCCACTCGGCAAACCGGACGTCGCGTCGGCGAGATAGCCAGTGACGAGACTGCGCGTGACCTGCGGCGGCGGCAGCATGGAGCCTTCAGCCACCGACGCCGCGACGACCGGCGTGCCGACCGTCTGCGAAGCGTCGAGCGCCCGAATCTCGTTGCCCTGATCGTAGAACGTGTTGAACAGCATGCGTCCCGTCGTCCGTGAGACGGAGAGACACGGGGAATACGTCGTCAATCCGTTGACGCCCGTTGCGACGTGCGTCACGCGGAAGACTTCCTTGGACTCGAGGTTCAACCGGTAGACGTCCGGGAACCCGTCCTGATCCGAGATGAAGAACAGGTCCTTTCCGTCGGGCGAGAACTGCGGATTGAGATGCTTGCCGTGCGCGAACGGCGAGAAGACCGAGATCCGCCCCGTCGCGAGGTCGTACGTCGCCAGCTGGAGCTGCGAATCCTGCAGCTTGTCGAAGTCGGTCTCCGGACCACGATCGGTCGAGAACGCGATCGTCTTGCCGTCCGGCGAGAACGTCGGCTGATAGTCGGCGTACTTGTCGTTCGTGAGCTGCCGCACCGTACCGGCATTTAAGTCCAATAAATAAAGATCGCTAATGCCGCCCGCCTGGCCGGTGAAGACGAGCGACTTGCCGTCCGGCGACCACGAGATGTGCATCACCGAGCCGATCCCCGGCAGCTTGATACGCCGCTCGACGTTCGTCGACTGCGTGTTCAGAATCGCGATCTCCTGATTGCCCTCCGCATACACGATGAACGCAAAGTGCTTGCTGTCCGGCGACCAGTCGCCGGCCGACTGCGTCCAGCTGATGGCGTCGAAGTGCGAGTCGCTCTGCGGCCCGCCCAACGTCTTGATGATCCGCCCGGTCTGCGCGTCGCCCACGAGCAGGTCGATGCCGAAGAGGTTCTTCTTGCTCGAGAAGAACGCGAACAACTTGCCGTCCGGGCTGATGGTCGGCGACAGGTTGTAGCCGGGCCCGCCCTTCGCGTTGCCGATCAGCGTCGTTCCCGTCGAATCCGGATGCGTGCGGCCCGCCAGCTGAGGCAGATACATCGCCTTGTTGGCCGCCGCCCAGTCCTTCGAAAGCGAATCCTGATTCTCGCCAAGCACGCGCACGAGCGCCTGATCCCAGCCCAGACGGAGCGCGGTCCGATACACCTCGACGATCGCGCGATCGCCCCAGCGTCCGCCCACATACGCCCACAACGCTTGCCCGTAGCGATACGGGAAGAAGCGCGGATCCGTCGTCAGCTGCTTGATCGTCGGGAACTTGTCGCGCATCACCGCGTCGCGCATCCACAGCGCGGTGAGCGGATCGTTGCGGCCGAGCGAGAAGTATTCGGCCATGCCCTCGATCAGCCAGAGCGGCAGCGCGTCCAGCCGCATCAAGCCGCCGCCCGGCGTGCCTTCCGCGATGTTGTACTGGAACACGTGCACCAGCTCGTGGCCGAGCACGTGATCCTCATCCTTGTAATAGCCCGTGAAGGGCATGATCACGCGCGTGCGATTCGACTCGGTGACGCCGCCCGTGCCTTCCTCGAGCTGCTCCGAGATGACGTTCGTTTGCTGGAAGTCCGGCTGATCCGCATAGAAGACGAGCTCCTTGCGATCGAACGCATGCCGGAACGTGTCCGAGTGACGCGAGTACCATCGCTCGGCCATCCGTCCCGCGTCGTGCACCATCACGGATTCCGCGGGATAGAAGAAGTTGTCGAAGTGCTCGGACTTGAGGATCTTCCAGTCGAAGTTCTCGTACTGGACCTTGTTGCGTCCGAAGTACCCTTGCGCGCCGACGCTCGTGGAAACGCCCAACAGCAGCAGCGGCGTGAGCGAAGCCAAGGCGGCTGCCCAGCGCAAACGAAGTCGAGCCATGTATTGTCCCGCGGCCCAAGCCGCAGCAAAAAGTCTTTCGGGTCCTTCGACCAGACTGGTCAGGACCGACCCTCGCTTGGCGGGCAAGGGACGTGCCCCTTCAAGATGAAGGACTAGCTAGCCCGAGAATCCCGTCAAGGTGCAGTTGGGTTCGCCGCATCTCGATACATTCGGCGGAATTAGCCGTCCTTCGTTCGATCGTGTCTCGCCGGTAACGCCGGACCGCCCGATCCTTAGCATTGACACGCCACCCCGCGACTTCCCTGCACCCGGACCATGGCTGAACCAAAGGAATACAAGCCGACGGTGATGGACCGATATGGGCCGGAAGGCGCAGCCCTCGTTCGCGTCGCCCCGTACTGCCTCATCTCATTTGGCCTCATCCTCGGCGTGCTGATGTACGAGGGCCTCGGCATGCTGATCGCCCTGCTCGCCGCGATCGTCGCGGGCATCGGCACCGGGTGGTTCGCGATTGGCCTGAGCAACGCCGCCGGCGACACCTACAAGCGCTTCATGGTCGACGGCACGAGCACGCCGTACGTGGAGCAGTACTCGTATCAGCAAGCACTCGTCATGCAAGGCAAGACCGACGAAGCGCTCGAGTCGTTCGAGGCGGTGATCGCCGAGAAGCCGGACGAGTTCGACCCGCGCGTGAAAGCGGCGGAGCTCTACGCGCGTGACAAGCGCAACTTCGTTCGCGCGGCCGAGCTGTTTCGCGAGGCGCAGCGCATTCCCGCCGTCACGGCCGGGCAGTTCGTGTACGTCACCAATCGCCTGACCGATCTCTATACCGGCCCGCTCAACGAACCCGGCAAGGCACTCGTCGAGCTACGGAAGCTGATCGACAAATATCCGGGCTCTCCGGCGGCCGAAAACGCGCGAGATGCGCTCGCGACGCTCAAGCAGCGGCACGTCGGAACAGATCTGTCATCCTGAGTGAAGCGAAGGAGCTCTCGGTTCCGACTAGTCCAGCTCGACCCGCCGGTTCTTCTTCTTCTCCGACAGCTTTTTCTTCTCGCTGATCCGCCGCTCCTTGGCGGCGCGCGTCGGCTTGGTCGGCTTCCGCTTCTTCGGAACGTGCAGCGCGTGCTTGATGAGCGCCGCCAGCCGCTCGTCGGCCGCCTGGCGATTCTGGCCCTGGCTCCGGCGATCGCTGGCCACCACGCGCACCATTCCGTCCGAATCGAGCCGCGCGGCCAGGCGGTGGCGGAGCCGCTCCCGCTCGTCGTCGGTCACCGCCCGCGACGCGTTCAGGTCCCACAGCAGCTCGATGCGCGTCGACGAAGTGTTCACATGCTGGCCTCCGGGCCCGCCCGCCCGCGACGCGCGGTATTGAAGCTCTGAGCGAGGAATGGCCAGCGCGGGGCTGACGTTCAGGAAGGTCGTCTCATCCATCGGCACGGTCTCCACGATCTGGGTCCGGTGCGAGGCACTGTCGCGATGATGTCCCGAGGCGTGACCGTGCTCCCCAGACCTCGTCCTTTTCCTAGCAGAATGCAAGACTCTTCGATGTCGCCGAGTTCTCGCAGTTTGCGACTCTCCCTACCTCTCTCGTGCGACTCCCTTCACGACCGTCGGCGCCCGCCCTGAAGGCAATTCTCGACCCGCGGCGTTTCCTCCGCTGGGTCTTCATCGGACGTCTGTGCCTCGCCAGCGCGATCTTCATCGCCGCGGTCGGGAACTGGACGGCTGTCGATGCCAGCCAGACGCTGGTCGCGTCGCTCGCCTTCGCGTTGTCCACGGTCATGACGGTAATCTCCGCGGGATACGCCGAAATATATCGAAAGCGGCTCGGCCCCACGTTCCTGTACGCCCAGGCGGCGTTCGACGTCCTGCTCGTGACCGCCGTGATTCACGTGACGGGCGGCAACACGTCGCCGTTCTCCGCGGTCTACATCCTCGTGATCGCCACCGCGTCGCTGCTGCTGCCCATGGGCGGCGGTCTCCTCATCGCGGCGCTGTCGCTCGTGCTGTACTTCGCCGACGTCGTGCTGTTTTTCCGCACGCCGCAGGGGGTCGAGCCCGCCGTCTGGCTTCAGCTCAGCGTGTTCGCCCTCGTCGCACTCGGCATCCGCTACCTGTCGGCGCAACTCAAGGAGAGCGGGGAAGGCAAGGACCTGCTCGTCGCCGCGCTCGAGCAGTCCGCGCTCCAGGCCGAAGACATTCTGCGCAACATTCGAAGCGGCGTCGTCACGGTGGACGTCGAAGGCCGGCTGCTCTACGCCAACCCGATGGCCGAGCACCTGCTGGGCGTCGATCTGATCGATCACTTCGGCGAGCCCATCGTTTCCACCATTGGGGGCGTCGCGCCGGAGCTGGCAGAAGCGGTCGTGCGTGCGGCGAAGACCAAGCAGCGAACGACGCGCGGCGAAGCGGTCATCTCGACGGTGTCAAAACGGTATCCGATCGGCGTTACAACGACCTATACGGAACACGACGATACGGGCGCGGGCCGCACCGCCACCGCGATCTTCCAGGACATCTCGGATCAAAAGCGCATGGACGCGCTGCGTCTCCGCGCCCAACGGCTGGAAGGCATCGCGGAGCTGAGCGCGTCGCTCGCGCACGAGATCAAGAATCCGCTGGCGTCCATTCGCAGCGCGGTGGAGCAGATCTCGCGCATGCCGAGCGTGGGCGACGATCAGAAAACGCTCACGGTGTTGGTGATGCGCGAATCCGATCGCCTGTCGCGCTTGTTGTCGGAGTTTCTCGATTTCGCGCGCGTGCACGTGGCGCGCGTGCGGCCGGTCGATCTCGCGTCCGTCGCGCAGGGTGCGGCGAGTCTCGTCTCGACCCATCCCGACCGCGACGCGTCCGTCACCGTGACGTGCGTCGTGCCGCAGGACGACCGGCTCGAGATCGAAGGCGATGAGGATCTGCTGCACCGCGCGGTGTTCAACCTCGCGCTGAACGCCGTGCAGGCCGCGCCGCCGCGCAGCGAAGTGCGCATCGAAGTGTCGCGCGGCAGCGCCGACTCGCTCACGCTCGCCAATCCGTTCGACGGCGATGCCGTCTCGCTCCGCGTCAGCGACGCGGGCTCCGGCATTCCGACGGACATTCGCGATCGCATGTTCGATCCGTTCTTCACCACGAAAGCAAACGGCAGCGGGCTGGGGCTCGCCGTCGTGCACCGCGCCATCGAGGCGCACCGCGGCCTGGTCTTCGTCGACAGCAGCGCGCGCGGCACCCGATTCACCGTGGTGCTGCCGCGTACGCAGCCCGCCGGCATTCCCGCAGGGAGCCTCTCATGACCGACGCCGTCAAACCGAGCGTGCTCGTCGTGGACGACGAGACGGGCATTCTCGATTCGCTCAACATTCTCCTGCGGAACGAGGGCTTCACACCGCATCTCGCGCATGGTGGACGCGCGGGCCTCGATCGTATTGGCGAGATTCGGCCCGACATCGTGCTCACCGACATCCGCATGCCGAACGTGACCGGGGTCGAGATCCTCGCCGCCGCGCGCTCCGCCGATCCCGACGTGCCGGTCATTCTCATGACGGCGCAAGCGACGCTGCAATCGGCCATGCAGGCGGTGAACGAAGGCGCCTTCTATTACATCCAGAAACCGTTCCGCAACGACGAGCTGGTCGCGATCCTCAAGCGCGCGTCGGAGCACCGCAAGCTTCGCGTCGAGAACAAGTCGCTCAAGCAGGCGATCAAGCGTGCCGAGCGAAACGGCCTGACTCGTCCCGTGGGGACGAGCAAGTCGTGGCTCGACATTCTGCGGCTCGTCGAGACCGTCGCGCCGACTGATTCGACCGTGCTCCTGCAAGGCGAGTCGGGCACTGGTAAGGAGGTGATCGCGCGCTACATCCACGAGCTGTCGGCGCGTTCCGAGGGGCCGTTTCTGTCGATCAACTGCGGCGCGCTTCCGGAGAGTCTGCTCGAGAGCGAATTGTTCGGCCACACCAAGGGCTCGTTCACGGGCGCGGTGCGCGACAAGATCGGTCTGTTCGGCGCGTCGTCGAAAGGCACTTTCTTCCTGGACGAAATCGGTGAAACGACGCCGGCGACGCAGGTGAAGCTGTTGCGCGCTCTGCAGCATCGGGAAGTGATTCCGGTCGGCTCGACGGAAGCGGTGCCGGTGGACACGCGCGTCGTCGCGGCGACGAACCGCGATCTGGACGAAGAGATTCGCGCCGGCAATTTCCGCAGCGATCTCTATTACCGGCTCAACGTCATCGCGCTGCATCTGCCGCCGCTGCGGCAGCGCCGGGACGACATTCCGCTCCTGGCCGAACATTTTCTGCACCGCATCGCGGCGGCGCGCAACGAGGCGCCGAAGCGGATCGCCGACGAGGCGCTGGAGCAGCTCGTCGAGTACGCGTGGCCGGGCAACGTCCGGGAATTAGAGAATGCTCTTGAGCGTTCTATAATCCTGACGCCGGAGGAGGAAATCCGCCCGTCCGCGCTGCCGGAGCGCATCACCGAGCGCCGCGCCGAGCCGCTGGTCTCGACGCGCACGCCGCCGAATCCGACGCTCGAGGCCGTGGAGCGGGCGTACATCATGTGGGTCCTCCAGAGCGAAAGCGGCAACAAATCGCGCGCCGCCGAAGTGCTGGGCATCGACCCGTCGACGCTCTACCGCAAGCTCTCGCGCTACGGAGTCGAGGCATGAGCGGTGTCGACGGCGTGAGCGGCGTCGCCGCGCCGCGACACGCGCTGACCGGCGAGCGGTTGGCCGACCGCGTCGCGGATTGGCCGGTGTTGCTGCCAGTCCTCACGGGCGCCCTGGTGCTGCTCGTTGGCGTGTTCGCCATGGACGGCGTGCCGGTCGGGGCCGTGCACGATGACGCGATGTACGTGCTGCTCGCCAAGGCGCTGGCAACCGGCCACGGCTATCGGTGGATCAACGTTCCCGGCGCGCCGGCGGCCACGCACTTTCCGCCGGGGTATCCGGCGCTCCTGGCGCTCGTGTGGCGCCTCGTGCCGTCGTTTCCGGAAAACGTCATCGCATTCAAGTTCGTGAATGCGTTGCTCCTCGCGCTGGCCGCGGCGACGCTCACCCATTTCGCGCGGCGGCGACTGAACTTTTCGGCGCGAGCCGCGTGCGCGGTGGTCCTCGCCGGCGCGCTCGCCGTTCCCACGCTGGTGCTCAGCACCGTCGTGATGTCGGAGATGTTCTTTCTGGCGCTCCTCATTCCCGCGCTCTGGCTGGCCGAGCGTGTCGTGGATGACGATTCGTCGACGCGCGACGCGGTCGTTGTCGGGCTGCTCGCGGGCATGCTCATGCTCGTGCGCTCGCACGGCGTGGCGTTCGTCGTCGGACTCGGTGCGGTCCTCGCGTGGCGCAGTCGGTGGCGCACGCTCGCGATCGTTGCGGCGACCTCACTCGCGACGGTATTGCCGTGGCAGCTGTGGGTTCGCGCGCATCGCGGCGGCGTTCCCGTCGCCATGCGCGGCGACTATGAATCGTACGCCGGCTGGTTGAGCGCCGGGGCGCACGACGGATGGTTCGCGCTCGCCGCACGAACGGTGGCCGGAACGAGCCGCGAATTGTTCGCGATGATCGCCGGCGTGAGCGCCGCGGGATTGCCGGCGATCGCGTTGCGCGTCGCCGTTGCCACGGTCGTGGTTGTCGCGTTCGCCTTCGGACTGTGGCGGTTGCGCCGGAGCTCGCCCGTGCTCGTCGCGTTCATCGCCGCGTACCTATCGATCGTGCTGCTCTGGCCCTTCACACCCGCGCGCTTCGTGTGGGGCGTGTGGCCGTTGATCGTGTTGGTCGTCGCATGCGCCGCGCGCGACGCGTGGTCGCTGCCGCGCGCGCGGCTCGGCGTTGCGTCGGCCGGGATCATCGTCTTGGCGGGCTACGCGACGTACAACGTCCGCGGCTACCGCGGCCGCTGGTGGTCCGCGATTCCGCGCCAAACCGCGGGGCTCGTGGGACCGAGCCTGATGTGGGTCCAAGCCTACACCAAGCCCTCCGACGTTGTCTCGAGCAATGCGGAGGCGACCATCTACCTGTACACCGGCCGGGCCGCGGTGCCGGCCACGAGCTTCTCGGTGGCGGACTACTTTACGCCCGCCACGGCACGCTCGGCCGAGGCGGCGCTGCGGTCGATACTTGTCGCGTATCCCGTGGGCGTCGTCGCGATCGTCGCGAACGATTCGCTCGAGGCAGCGGCGCGCGCCATGGCCGCCGCCGCACCGCCGGTGCTGGCGAAACGGGACAGTGTGCCGCACGGCCTGATTTACTCGTCGCTCGTTCGATGACCTCGTCCTCCATGCCGCCGAACCGTTCTCCGCTCGACGATCCCGCGCGCTCGCGGCTTCGTCCGCGCACGCCGATGGACCCCAACAACATCCGCCTCTCGGTGTTGATTCCGGTCTACAACGAGCGTGACACGATCGATCTGATCGTCGACCAGGTGCGCGATACGCCCCTGCACCTCGAGATCATTTGCGTCGACGATTTTTCGACGGACGGCACGCAACAGATTCTCGAGACGCTGCTCGCGCAGAGGCGAATCGACAAGCTTCATCGCCAGCCGGAGAATCGCGGGAAGGGCGCGGCCATTCGCCAGGCGCTCTCGATGAGCACCGGCGACATCGTCATCGTGCAGGACGCCGATCTCGAGTACGATCCCGATGATTGGCCCGTGCTGCTCGAGCCCATCCTCGACGGACGCGCCGACGCCTGCTTCGGCTCGCGCTTCCTCGGCGGACCACACCGCGTGCTGTACTACTGGCACTCGGTCGGCAATTCCTGGTTGACGACCTACAGCAACATGCTGACGAATCTCAACCTCACCGATATGGAAACGTGCTACAAGGCCATGCGCGGTGAGCTGGCGCGCTCGCTCCTCCCGAAGCTCACCGCCAATCGATTCGGCTTCGAGCCGGAGATCACCGCGCGGTTGGCGCACGCGGGCGCGCGGATCTTCGAGGTGCCGATCAGCTACTCCGGCCGCACGTACGCCGAGGGGAAGAAGATCGGCTGGAAGGACGGGATCGCCGCGTTCTGGCACATCACGAAGTTCAATCTTTTCTCATGATGAATCTGGCGACGGGTCGACGGGGTGTCGGAGCGCCGGGACGGGCGGGCATCGCGATCGCGCTGCTCGCGATGGCGTCGTCGGCGATCGGCGTCGTGAACTTCTTCACCTACGACGACCGCTACATCATCGAGTTGAATCCGTTCTCGCACGGGCTGCACCAGTGGTGGCGCGTGTTCGCCTCGTCGTACTGGCCCAAGGACTGGGGCGGCGACGGCTATCGTCCGTTGACCATTCTGATGTTCAAGCTCGAGTCGGCGATCGGCCACGGAATTCCCCTGCCGTTTCACGTGGCGAACATTTTGTTATACGCCGCGGTCTCGGTGATGGTGTTGTGGCTCGCGCGGCAGCTCCTGCCGGGATGGGCGGCGTGGGTCGCGGCGGCGCTGTTCGCAGTGCATCCGGTGCACGTCGAGGCGGTAGGGAATGTCGTCGGTCAGAGCGAGCTGCTCGTCGCGCTGTTCACCATTCCCGCCATCGTGATCTACATCCGCGATCGGCAGCGCGGCGCGCTGCGCACGCGCACGGCCTTCGCGGTCATCGCGCTGTATCTCGGCGCATGCTTCTCCAAGGAGAATGGCGTGGTGCTGCCGGCGATACTTGGGCTGGCGGAGCTCACCGTGATCGCGGAGCGTCGCCCGTGGCGCGAGCGCGTCGCGGCGCTTCGGCCGTTCTATCTCGCGATGACGGCGTTCGCCCTCGCCTACATCGGCATTCGCGCGCACGTGCTGTCCGATCACGACCTGTCGGGATTCCAGCCGTTCATGCCGTTCGCCACGCTGCACACCACGGCGTTTCAGCGAGTGCTCACGGCGATCGGCGTCGTCCCGGAGTGGGTGCGGTTGTTCTATTGGCCGGCGCATCTCTCCTCCGAGTACGGGCCGCCGGAGATCGACATCGCGCAGGGCGTGAGCATCACGCAGCTGCCGGGGCTCCTGCTGCTCGTTGGAATTCTCGCATTGGCCGTCATGCTGCACCGGCGGCGTCCCGCAATTTCATTCGGCATTGGTGTCATCTGCGCCGCGCTCTTGCCGGCCAGCAACTTCATTCTGCCCGCGGGTATCGTGCTCGCCGAGCGCACGCTGTTTCTGCCGAGCGTGGGCGCGATGCTCGCGCTGGGTGGCGTGCTGGTGGCGGTACGGGAACGTCTCATCGCGACGAACAGGTTCGACGTGCGCGTCGTGCGCGCCGCGCAGCTTGCGCTCGTCGCGGCGATTGTGGCGGGCGGCGTTCGCAGCACGCTGCGCACGCGCGTGTGGTACAACAACGAGACGCTCTTCAACCACGCGGTGCAGGATTCGCCTCGATCGTACCGCGCGCACTACATGCTCGCGGCGTGGGATTTCGAGCAGAAGCGAAAGCGGCTTGGCGAGCAGGAATATCGCAAGGCGATCGCGCTGTTCCCGTTGGATCCTTTCCTGTCGTACAACCTGGCGGAGCAGTATCGCCAGGTCGGCGCGTGCGAGCCGGCGATCCCGTTATACCAGTTTGCTCAAAAAATCCAACCGACCTTTCCGTTGGGCCACACCGCGCTCGCCGTGTGCTTGCTGAACGTGGGCCGCTACGACGACGCGAAGGCGGCGTCGTGGGACGTCATCAAGGCGGGGGGCAGCGTGAAGGCCGCCGAGTCGATCCGTCATCTTGCGGATTCGTCGAAGGCCGCGGAGGCCAGGGGCGGGGCGGAGCACAAAGGGATTGCGAACAACGGGGTGGCGAATCGTCCGCTGACATTAGTCGGTGTCCCTAGCAAAGTGCCACAGACAGTGCAAAAGGCGGTATCGAATCCGTCCAATTCCGGCCAGCGCTGACACTGTAAGTCCTTGTTGCATTGCTAGTTATGATGTTTAGTGCAGTTCGGTCCGGGCGTTGCCTTAATGGCGGCCGATACTTCCCACCAACGCCCCTTTCTCCCCTACTTCACGGGACTCCACACATGCTCAAGCTCCGCAAGGGTTTCACGCTCATCGAGCTCCTGATCGTCGTCGTGATCATCGGCATTCTGGCCGCGATCGCGATCCCGAAGTTCGCGAACACGAAGTCGAAGGCGTACATCACCGCCATGAAGTCGGATCTGCGTAACCTCGTGACGGCCGAAGAGGCGTTCTTCTCGGATTCGTCGAAGTACACGGCGACGATCA